>JAGLNZ010000418.1 GCA_023139225.1 Desulfobacula sp.
TTGCACTTTTGTTGATTTTCGTGATAAATAAAAATATGAAAAAAATCATATTAACGGTGCTAACTATGTTGATTACAGCGATATGTTTTCTAAACCTATGATGGAGGAATTAAACAAAAGCAATAGTCTAATTGTCATCCACGATGTCCAAGCAGTTGCAGGTGCTATCGCTGTCACCTTGAAACTTATGGACTATCCAGATGTATATATTCTTAAATAAATATTAGGGAAGACGCTTTATATAATAGGTATGACCGTTTTACCCATGAATAATTAGCACTATCAATGTATAAACCAGTAATTTGGAAATAAAGCATTTTTTAAATTTATTAGATTCAAACGAAGCTAACTCCATCACAAAACTGATTTTTTTATCACCGTTCCGATCTTACTGGATAGTGCACGATTCATGAAGGAAGCACATTCTCTATATCGATCTGCTGGTTTCAAAGAGGTAGAAATATATTCTGAGACTGAAATGACAGAGGATTTTCAGGAGCATATGGTTTACATGGAATTAGAATTGTAATGGATGTAGCAGTTGGAACTGGCCGGTTGGAGTTATATGATGTAAAAAGATTTTCGAAACATGTTTCTTAGACGAATCTCTATCTCCAATAAAAAATGATGATGGCTTGATTAATTCGACTTTACTTTTTCCCATATAATTGAATTTTATTTCGAAATTAATTTGCCTTGCATCAATATTATACTGTATGGTAATTAAAATTGATCGGATTATAAAATGTATTCTGGTAGTTTTATAGTTTGAAAATTATGCTGATTATGATAAAAATATTCACATTTTATTGTAGACGTTGTCCTGATTAAGCGAAAAACAATCTGATATAATTCATATTTTTCTATTCAATCTCACTTTCAACTGTTTCAAGTAATCCACTATTTTCCACAAATATAATTTAGAAAGGAGATAAGAATGAGATATGAGAATATTTTCATGAAAAAAGAAAAACCAATCTGGTTTTTGGCCTTGTTTGTATTTATTACAATTATTGTTCAATATGAGGCAGTGGTTTTTGGGGAAGAGCCTAAATCTCAATATCAGAAAAACGATATCGTTTTCATGACGGCAAGTGAAATTGCAGAAAAAATCCAAAACCGGGAACTATCTTCTGTACAGGTAATAGAAGCATTTTTAAAGCAGATTGAGATATTTAACCCCAAACTCAATGCAATTGTCACTCTGGATGCTGCAAATGCCCGGAGCCGGGCAAAAAAGGCAGATGAAGCGATTTCAAAGGGAGAGCTATGGGGACCTTTGCACGGAGTGCCTGTCACCATAAAAGACAACTATGCAACAGCAGGAATACGCTCCACCAGCAGCCATCCTCCCTTAAAAGATTTTATACCTGAAAAGGATGCAACTGTTGTGGCGCATCTATTGAATGCCGGAGCAATCATTCTCGGTAAAACAAATTTGCCGCAACTTGGGTTGGATTTTCAAACAAATAGTCCGATTTTTGGCATCACAAACAATCCCTGGGATACTGATTATACTCCAGGCGGGAGTTCAGGCGGCAGCGCAGCAGCTGTGGCAGCAGGTTTGACACCCCTGGCATTAGGTAACGATCTGGGAGGTTCAATCAGGGTTCCCGCTCATTACTGTGGTATATATGGCCTGAAGCCCACCGAAAATTTGGTATCAAGATATGGTGTTACACCGGGATTGCCTCCAAAGGAATTTCATTCTATCCGCCATTTTCTTTCTCTCGGACCCCTTGCCCGTTCTGTTAACGATTTGAAACTCTGTCTTAAAATTATTGCAGGATCAGATCAAAAGGCGATAGATGTTCCTGATTTTCCACTGATAGAACCTGACGTAAAAAAAATCAACAACTTAAAAATTGCCTGGACCGATGATTTCAATGGTGTCCCGGTTTCATCTGAAACACAAAGTGCCTTAAATCTTTTTGTAGACAAGCTTTCAAATGCAGGATGCAGCACTACAAAGACTATTCCAACTGGTTTTGATTTTAATGAAGCCTGGAAAACATATGGTAGAATTTTCGATATGGAAATTAATGTACATATACCTTTCTTCAAACGTTTTTTAATGTATCTATTCGGAAAAAAAATCAGGAAAAATGTTCCGTTCTTTGAAATGGTATATCCCATAAGTTATGAAAAATACATGAAGGCCTTGACTAAACGAGATATGCTTATTGGCTCAATGGAACAATTCTTATCCCAATGGGATGTCTTTATATGTCCTGTGAGTGCGACATCTGCCATTAAACATATACCAATATCAAAGCGGTTTGGTGCCATCCCCCTATATGAGAAAGATGTTATGGTTGATGATCAATCTTTAAATTACTGGGTTGCCATGGAATCATATACTTGTATTTTTAATTTTACTGGCAACCCCGTGGTGGTCATGCCCATAGGTTATACTAAAAAGGGAATGCCAATAGGTGTTCAGATTGTTGCGCGGCGCTGGCATGATATGGAACTTCTTTCAATCGTGGATCAACTTGCAAAGACAGCCGGGTCCTATCAAGCTCCCAAAGGATATAAAAAAGTACAAGTATCAGAATTGTAAGAATTTCGGAGGTAGCAGGTTCAATTATATAACAAAGAACTGGCCACTATAATTATTTTCCAAAATTAAACAAATTTATAGTTGCTGATTTTAAAAAAATTATTTTCGGGACTTTGAATCAAATTCTATCCTCTGATGTATCGAATTTAATGGAGGATTGAGTCGATTTTATACTGTATTTTCCAAATATTGTAATTTTGATATCTCTTTACAGATTTTTTAAAAATTGTTACTACTTGATAAAAAAATGATCTGAATCGCATATCCAATAAAATTGAGCACTCTGCTGACAATCCTATAATTACTTGTTGAACAAAACCGATTAGCGTAAGGACACTCAGTTATATTCCATTATTTGAGCTTTCTAAATTACGCCTATAAAAAAAAGGAGGTCTGTTGTCATGAAAAGGAGACTAAAGATTACCTTTGGAATATGTACTGTTCTGTTTTTGATGTTTTTATACGTCTGGAATTCAGGTAAGGATGCGCGGCTGGCAATCGGGGAAAGTAAGACATTAGAATATTCTGGAATCAAAGTGCATTATTATGAATATGGTGAGGGTGATACGGTTGTACTTCTTGCTGGAATGGGACGTTCTGTTAGTGATTTCAATGAACTCGTTGAATTTCTTTCAAAATCCAGATTTCGTACAGTTGCAGTCGAGCTTAAGGGTATTGGCGAATCTACGGGCTCTGGTTTTTTTAAAAAGATAAAGCTGCATGACTATGCAAATGATGTTGCGGAGGTAATAAAAAAGCTGCATAAATTTAAAAATGAAAAAGTACATATAGTCGGACATGCTCTGGGTAACCGCATTGCAAGAACATTGGCTACAAACTATCCTGAACTCATCAAAAGTGTAACCCTCATTGCGGCTGGTGGATATGTTCCAATATCAAAGGATATAAAAAGAGCAATGTTGGTGATACCATTGAGCTTCCTTCCCGATAGAATAAGAAAAAAGAATATC
Organism: Desulfobacula sp.; assembly: GCA_023139225.1. GTDB lineage: Bacteria > Desulfobacterota > Desulfobacteria > Desulfobacterales > Desulfobacteraceae > Desulfobacula. The sequence continues at coordinate 3,535 of JAGLNZ010000418.1, forward strand.
CGAAAGGCATTGTTTGCATCTGGCAACGATATACCGGATTGCTGGATTTCTGGATGGCATTTCAGGGCAATGTGGGCGCAACGAAAAGCGGCTCTCTCTACACCTCGAGAAGAGTGGTGGAGTGGCGGTCAGGCCCCCATACTGCTCCTGCAAGCGGAAAATGATGTTATTGCTCCTATTGGAAATGTTGAAGCAATGAAAAAGGAATTGGGTAATCGCCTGACAGTAGTCATGATACCGAAAGCGGGGCATGCAATGCTGGCTGAACAACCGGAACTGATAAGGAAGGCAATGATTTTATTTTTACGAAAACATTGAATATGATTTTAAAAATATCACCTATCTTTGCGTTACACTATATGAACTAAACACAGCATCAAAAGCCTTTCTTGCATATTCCAGTTAATATACAAAGAACATGGCAACAATTTTTCCATAGCTTCAACAAAAAAATATCAACTCCAGATTGAAACTCAACTTTTCCAGATTGTTTCCGACCCTGGCCAAGTTTGCTTCTCAGAAAGAAAACGCCGCCGCAGAATCAAACTCATAACGCCATTCTATCACCACTTATAACCGTTATAAGTAAAATCAGGAATCACACGCACATCAACAACTCTTCCCCAGGGACTTTTATCTCAGGCATCTGATCCCATTTTTTACCATTTAACGAACAGCGGTTCGTTTTCCGATTCACGCCGCCCCGTTGTTTAAAATAAAAAGGCACTCCTGAACTACAACTGAAATTTTTAGCAAAAAATCTATTATTTTTTAATATTTTTATTTAGATTTTGGTTTTTGTTTCTGTGTTTTTTTTCCCTTTTATCCAGGTTTCCCAATCGTATGTGAATTGATGCACTTCTGATAGGGGATATCCGAATAGTATGCCCCACATGTCGCTTGGGATCTCATTCTCATACTTATTAATAAATTTAATCAATTTCGGAAACCTTGAGATATAAACATATACATTTCGTATCCCTCTATCTGGTAGACTCCATAAATCAAACCCTTTTTTAGTTCTGATTGTAAACGCATATGGGTATTCTGATAAAAGATTATAAACTTCAAGAATTTTCTTTTTATTACCAGTAAAGATAAAATCCAAAACTGGCTTTTCTAATCGATCGATCAGTTCAAATCTTTTAAGATCTTCAAAACCCGTATGAAGTATTTTTTCATATCGTTTAAGAATAATATCTCCAAGGTGAGGCTTTCTTTCTATACGAGCGCCTGGTTTACCTATTCCTGTTGCATTTTTCATTGTACTAGTTGCATGTTCCATATTGATCGAATAGCAAAAATTTGTTTGATTGTAAAATATTTCGGTTTTGATAAAGACAGATCATTCCCGTAAGGACATCGAAACATTTTTATATTAATACTGATTCTCCTGTAATAAAAAAGACCGATCCCATCACAGAACCGGTCTTTCAATTGTTATTTTTATCTAAGCTGAAATTTCTTTTTCTAAATCCAAAAATGCCGAAGCAGATACATTACCAAGATCCTTTAAGACCTCTTTATCAGACATTCGTCTGTCAAAAAGGTTATCCAAAAATTCAAACGAGACACTATCATATCCTCGTATAGCCTCAGCAATTGTTTCCTTATTTTTAATGGATGCTTTTGCAAAATATGAAATTGGTTTGTCCCACAATTTTATTTCCATAACATTTCTACCAGAGGGCAGGGTATCAATATTGATTTCACGATTATCAAAAAATTTCTTAAGCAATTCTATTTTGCTGTCCATGATCCATTTTAAATTTATGTCGCCTATTTCAGACTTTGATACCCCTTGCATAAATAACCCGTTTTCATTCCATATAGGATATCGAAAGCTAATATCTTGAAAAATTAAATGCCAATAATTATCAAACCAATTTTCTGGATGTTCAATATGGTGTGGGTTTCTCCAATCAGAAGAATAATTATAAAAAATATCAAATTCTGCCTGCTCAAATTCCAGTTTTGAAGGTAATTTTTTTAACCAAGTTAATTTTTTATGGCCGGGTTTTATATCTGTTTTATAGCAATATACAGCTTCCTTTGATTCATCTAAAGTCTTTGACACGTTGATTAAATAAGTATCACACCCACAATCATTATTGATTTTTATAAATCCTTCCGACATCTCACCATCATAGTCATATGAT
>JAGLNZ010000419.1 GCA_023139225.1 Desulfobacula sp.
GCCCAGGCTATGGTAGAGAGCGCATTGAGCAATATAAAAATTCTTGAAGACTTAAATTTTTATAATATTAAAGTTTCTTTGAAAGCTTCGGATGTTTCAAGAACGGTAGAGGCTTATCAGCTTTTGGCGCCAAAAACAGATCTGCCGTTTCACGTCGGGGTAACGGAAGCAGGCGGCCTTTATGCCGGTATCACAAAGTCGGCCATTGGGATCGGTATGCTGCTGGCCCAGGGGATTGGTGATACCATCCGGGTTTCATTGACAAGGGACCCTGTTGAAGAAATCAGGACAGGGTTTGAGATCTTAAGGGCTCTTGGGATTAGAAGCCGCGGGCCGGAATTGATCTCGTGTCCCACATGCGGACGGTGTAAAATCGATCTTTTTAAAATTGCTGAACAAGCAGAAAAAGCTTTACTTGAACGGTCTTCTAAGATTAAAGTTGCCATTATGGGGTGTGTTGTTAACGGACCCGGTGAAGCAAAAGAGGCAGATATAGGAATCGCAGGTGGTGACGGCATGGGGATTCTATTTAAAAAGGGAAAAGTGATACGAAAAATAGACCAGGATGAACTTGTGGACCAATTGCTGGACGAGATAGATAAAATGACAAAGAATTCGGAGGAACCCAATGGCAAAAAAGAATAAAACAGCGATCACACCCACCCGGGAACAAGACTATCCCGCCTGGTACCTGGAAGTGATTAAAGTTTCGGATATGGCTGAAAACTCACCCGTCAGGGGATGCATGGTGATAAAACCATGGGGGTATGCACTTTGGGAAAACATGATGCGTGACATGGATGCCATGTTCAAGGAAACCAATGTAAAAAATGCTTATTTCCCTTTGTTTATCCCGTTAAGCTATCTGGAAAAGGAAGCTGAGCATGTGGAAGGGTTTGCCAAAGAGTGTGCTGTTGTTACCCACCATAAGCTTGAAAAGGATGATAAAGGCGGTTTGAAACCGGCCGGAAAACTGGCCGAACCCTTAATTGTTCGCCCCACCTCTGAAACCATTATCGGGGAATCCATGGCCAAATGGACATCCAGCTACAGGGATCTTCCCATTCTTTTAAACCAGTGGGCCAATGTGGTTCGATGGGAAATGCGGACCCGCATGTTTTTAAGAACCAGTGAATTTTTATGGCAGGAAGGCCATACCGCCCATGCCACAGAGGTCGAAGCAAAAGAAAGAACCATGCTCATGCTGGATGTCTATACAAAATTTGTTGAACAGTATCTGGCCATGCCCGTGATCAGGGGCAGGAAGACCGCAGCAGAACGGTTTCCGGGAGCGGATGATACGCTTTGTATCGAGGCCATGATGCAGGATAAAAGAGCGCTTCAGGCAGGCACATCCCATTTTTTGGGTCAAAATTTTGCCAAAGGATCCAATATTAAATTTCAAAATGAAGAGGGCAAAGAAGCCTATGCCTGGACCACATCCTGGGGGTCATCCACCCGGATGATCGGCGGGATGATCATGGTGCATTCCGATGATGACGGTCTTGTGCTTCCCCCGAGGGTGGCACCGGCCCATGTCGTTATTCTTCCGATTTTTAAAAAGGATGGAGACAATCGAATTGTCATGGAAAGCGCCCAAAGCCTTAAAGATGCTTTGGGAGAAAAACAATACCATGGCAGAAAAGTTGAAGTTGAAATTGATGATCGGGATATTGGTGGTGCCAGGGGCTGGGACTGGGTGAAAAAAGGGGTTCCCGTCCGGATTGAGCTGGGGCCGAGGGATATTGCACAAAACAGTGTTTTTATGGCCAGAAGGGATGAGTCCGGTCAGAAACAATCCATGAACAGAGAAGAGTTTATCGATCAGATTACAGATATTCTGGACAATATTCAGGATAACCTTTTTAACCGGGCGATTAAATATAGAAAAGAAAACACCTTTGAGATTGATGATAAAAAGGAGTTTTACACGCTGTATAAAAAAGCAAAGGGATATCATAATGGTGCCTTTGTCATGGCCCATTGGTGCGGATCTCAAAAATGCGAGGAAAAAATAAAACAAGACTTGTCCGTCACCATCCGCTGTATTCCCTTTGACAGTCCCACAGAAGAAGGCAAATGCATTTGTTGTGATAACTCAAGTTCAAGAAGGGTACTTTTTGCAAAAGCATATTAAGCATAGCCCATGATCAGAATTACCGACATACTTGATAAAATTTATGAATATAATCCCGAAGGGGATACGGATATTATCGATCGGGCCTATATTTATTCGGCAAGGGTTCACGAGGGACAAACCCGACTTTCCGGAGAACCCTATCTGTCGCATCCCCTTGAGGTGGCCGATATTTTAGCAGATATGCGTTTGGATGTTGAGAGTATTGCAGCAGCCCTTTTGCATGACGTTATCGAAGATACTCCTGCAACAAAAGAGGATATTGAAGATACGTTTGGACCGGGTGTTGCCCATATTGTTTCCGGGGTAACAAAACTTTCAGCCCTGACGTTTTCAACCAGAATAGCCCAGCAGGCGGAAAGTTTACGGAAAATGATTCTTGCCATGGCAGATGATATCAGGGTGGTCCTGATCAAGCTTGCGGACAGGATTCATAATATGAGGACCTTAAAGTATCACCGCAATAAGGAAAAACAGGCTGCCATTGCCCAGGAAACCCTGGATATCTATGCTCCTATTGCAGCACGCCTGGGGATTTTCTGGATAAAGTATGAACTGGAAGAAATCGCTTTTTATTATACCTTAAGGGATGAATATGACCGCATTGATGCCCTGGTGAATAAGGCAAGGGACGAAAAAGAAGATTATATTAAAGAGGTAAACGAGAAACTTCATGAAAAAATGAAGGAAATGGGTCTGGAATGTGAAATTAAAGGGCGTTACAAACAGCATTACAGTATCTACCAGAAAATGATCACCCAGAGTCTTGAATTTGATGAAGTTTATGACATTATAGCGTTCAGACTTGTTATGGATACGGTTCCCCAGTGTTATGCCGCCATGGGTGCCATCCACTCCATGTGGAAGCCGATTTACTATAAAATTAAAGATTATATCGGCAACCCCAAGCCCAATATGTATCAATCCATTCATACCACGGTTGTGGGGCCAAAAGGGGAGCGGGTTGAAATTCAGATCAGGACCCGTGATATGGATAATATTGCGGAATCCGGAATAGCCGCCCATTGGAGTTATAAAGAAGGCACAAAGGTTGACGAAAATACCGGAGAGTTGTTTGCCTGGATCAGGAACCTTGTGGAAAATCAGGAAAATTATAATGATCCCGATGAATTTCTTGAAAATGTTCGTATTGATCTGTACCCCGATGAAATATATGTGTTCACACCCCAGGGAGAGATCAAGACCCTGCCCAAAAAAGCCACACCTGTAGATTTTGCCTATATGATACATACGGAAGTTGGTGCAGCATGTACAGGATCAAAGGTCAATGGAAAACTTGTACCACTCACCCACCGGCTGAAAACCGGTGATACCATAGAAATCATCACAACCAAGGGCCATACCCCAAGCCCTGACTGGCTCAATTTTGTAAAAACCGTAAAAGCCAGGACTAAAATACGCTCATGGATCAATGCCAGGGAAAAAGAGAGAAGCTATTCCCTGGGGCGTGAGATGTGTGAAAAGACATTCAGAAAGAAAAACCAGAATTTTAATGCCCTGGTTAAGTCAGGTGAAATCAAAAAGGTTGCCGATACATTTGGGTTTAAAACTATTGATGATCTGATCGCCAATGTGGGGTTTGGAAAACTCACGCCTTTGCAGATTTTGAATAAAGCGTTGCCGGAACTTGAAAAACAGGAAGTTAAAGAAGAAAGCATTCTTCAAAAACAGGTTGGAAAGCGTAAGAAAAAAGAGAGCACGGGCATTATCGTAAAGGGGCTTAATGATATTCTTGTCCGGTTTTCGAAATGCTGTAACCCGCTGCCGGGTGATCCCATCATTGGTTACATCACCCAGGGCCAGGGGGTGACCATTCACCGGAAAGGATGCCTGAATGTTATGAAGATGAGCAATGAGCGTCATATCGAAGTCCAGTGGAGTGATGATTTTACAGAATCCTATCCTGCCAGTATCAAGGTCAGGACAGATGACAGATTCGGGCTTCTGGCAGATATTGCATCGGTTATCAGCAAATACAAATCCAATATTTTAAGCGCAAAAACCGAAACCCAGGAAACAGGTGTTGGCATGTTCTATTTTACTATCCTGGTTGAAAGTACGGATCAGCTTAGAAAAATCATGTCGGATATTAGAAAAGTTAAAAAAGTAATTGATGTCAAACGGATTATCAGAACCGAATCATAGGAGATATCTTTGAAAAAAATTTTTATTCTGGACACCAATGTTATTCTTCACGACAGCAGCTGTATTCACCAGTTCAAAGACAATAATATTTATATTCCCATCACAGTGATTGAAGAGCTCGATAAATTCAAGAAAGGAAATGATGTTATAAATTGTAATGCCAGGGATTTTTTAAGATCCCTGGATGCATTGTCCAGTGACAGGATTTTAAATGGCGGTGTGCCGATTGACAATGGTGAGGGTAAAATATCCATACTGCTTGAAACCCCTCTGTCTGAGAAAATTAAAAAAAATTTTAATGAAATTACGCCCGATATCAGGATAATCAATATTGCCTATTCCGTTGCCAGAAAACATGATTTCAAGAATGTTATTTTTGTGACCAAGGATGTTAACCTTAGATTAAGGGCCCGATCAATCGGTCTTATAACAGAGAACTATAATTCAAAATATGTTGAAAACCTTTCTGAAATGTATACCGGTCTCAAGGTGATAGATAATGTCAGTGAAAATGTGTTTACACAGCTTTATCAAAAACCCTATGAGGTTGAAATATCAAGCCTTGGTGAGAACAAAGAATTTTTTGTCAACGAAAATGTGATTTTAAAAAACGGCTCAAAATCTGCTCTGGCTTTTTTTGACGGGACAAGTCAAACCATAAGGCGGATACAGCCAAGGGTCTGTTCCGGTGTAAAGCCCCGGAATTCAGAACAGATTTTTGCCCTGAATGCCATGTTGAACCCTGACATTCCTCTTGTAACAATATCCGGGAAAGCCGGTACGGGAAAAACCCTTCTGGCACTGGCAGCGGCTCTTGAAAACAAACGGTTTTACCGGCAGATTTTCATCGCCAGGCCCGTTGTTCCCTTAAGTAATAAAGATATCGGGTTCCTTCCCGGGGATATCTCCTCTAAGCTGGATCCTTATATGCAGCCCTTATATGACAACCTGGCGGTTATCCAGAATCATTTTAATGAAAATAACACCCATTCAAAACAGATAAAAGAGCTGATAGAAGAAGAAAAAATTGTTATTACACCCATCTCCTATATTCGTGGAAGAAGCATTGTAAAAGTTTTCTTTATTGTTGACGAGGCTCAGAATTTAACACCCCATGAGGTAAAGACGATTATTACCCGGGCAGGAGAAGGTACTAAAATTATTTTTACAGGAGATATTTTTCAGATAGACCACCCCTATCTTGACAGCCAGACAAACGGCCTTTCCTTTATTATTGAAAAAATGAAAGGGCAAAAAGTCTATGCTCATATTAATCTTGAAAAAGGTGAACGTTCCGAGCTTGCAGAGCTTGCATCAAAAATTTTATAAAAAGTGAGGACAAATATAAAAAGTTCGGGCCGTCTTTGTTAAAAACGCCCGAACCGGAATGTTTATATCATTGAAATGATGTAAAAAACAGAAGTGATTTTAGGATGCCTTAACTACTTTTCCTGCTTTAATACAACTTGTGCATACATTGATTTTTCTAACACAGCCTTTTTTAATAACTGCACGAACTTTTTGAAGGTTTGGATTAAATCTTCTCTTATTCAAATTATGGGCATGACTGACATTATTGCCAACCAATGGTTTTTTTCCGCAAATTGCACATTCTTTCGACATTTTTATACTCCTAAAAGAAAAATTTTTTAACAAAAACACAACCTGAATCTAATACATAAAAATCAAATAAAAGTAAAGAGATTTTTATTTTTTATTTGCCCTTGCCCGGCACTCAGGAAGTTTGTTCAATGCTTCTTTACTTTCTTTTGAGTCCGGATAATTCTCAATTAGATACTCATATCTTTTTAATGCAGCTTTATATTTTTTTGTTTTATAATAAAAATTGGCCACATAAAGTTCATGTCCTGACAGGTTATCCATACATTTTTTAATATTTTTCTCAGCTTTTTTAGCATACTCACTTTCAGGGTATTGGTCAATTAACCTGTTAAACTGAATCAGAGTATTTTTAGCAGGGGTGTGATCCCTGTCTATTGTACCCAGCTGATTAAACCAGCAAAGCCCGGTTTGATAAATAACATAAGGAACAGCCTCATTTTTTGGATGCATTTTTTCAAATTCTTCATAGGCAAGGATCGCTTCATCATACTCTTCAAGATGATAATGAGCATCGGCAATTTTAAGCTCGGCTAAAATGGCGTACTTACTGAACGGATACCAGTCTTTTAAATCTGAATAGGATTTTACCGCTGTTTTATAGTCTCCTGAAACAAAGGCGGAAGACCCTTCGGAAACTAGCTCATCAGCACTTTTCCCCATTTCATGTGAGGTTTCAAACAAAGAGCATCCGCAGAGCAGTAAAACAATTGCAAAGAATAAAAATAGTTTTTTCATATTAGATGTTCTCAATAAAGTGTTCCGCAGATACGGCAGCAATTGCACCATCACCGACTGCAGTTGATACCTGTCTTAACGGTGTGTTTCTCACGTCACCAATGGCAAAGACCCCGGGAACGGATGCCTGCATTTTTTCATTGGCCAGTATAAATCCGGATTCATCTGTTTTTACAGCATCATTCAAAAACGAGGTATTGGGTAAAATGCCGACCCAGATAAAACAGCCGTCAGCCTTCAGAGTTTTTTCTTCATTGGTTTTTACATTTTTTACCTTAACGCCCTCCACACCGAAAAAACCTTCCACACCCGTTGCAACGCTGTCCCAGACAAGTTCGATTTTGTCATTTGCAAAGGCTCTTTCCTGAAGTATTTTTGTGGCCCGAAGCTCATCTCTCCTGTGAACCAGATAGACTTTTTTAGCAAATTTTGTCAGGTATATGGCCTCTTGTACAGCCGTGTCTCCCCCGCCAACAGCAACTACTGTTTTTTCCTTGAAAAAAGGAGCATCACATGTGGCACAAAAAGAAATGCCTTTTCCCATGAATTTGTCCTCCCCGATGCCAAGTTGTCTTGGGGAAGCACCGGATGCAATGATAAGACTTTTGGCGGTAATACTCCTGTCTTTTAAAACGATTTCTTTTATTTGGCTGGAAAGATTGAGGGAATGGACTTCTGCTGTTTCAATTTTCAGGCCCAGTTCTTCAGCCTGGGTTTTCATTTTTTGCGCAAGATCAAATCCTGAGATGCCTTCGGGAAAACCGGGATAGTTTTCTATCCAGTCGGTTACCAGTATCTGACCGCCCGGGACGGCTTTTTCCAAAAGCAGGACATTCATCCTTGCCCTGGCAGCATAAATTCCTGCTGTCAGACCGGCAGGGCCTGCGCCAATAATTACAAGGTCATAGTCAGTCTTTGTCATAACAATCTCTCCTTACAAAACCCCTTTGATGGTTTCTTCAAGTTTTTCTTTGGCAACCATTCCCGTGATTTGATCCGCTATTTCTCCGTTTTTAAAGAAAATCAGCGTAGGAATTGCCTGAACACCATATTTGCTGGGACTGATTGGATTTTCATCAACATTTACTTTTGTAAATGTCATTTTTTCGCCGTACTCTTTTTCAAGAGCATCAACAGTCGGGGCAATGGCTTTACAAGGACCACACCAGGGTGCCCAGAAATCTACCATTACAGGCTTATCTGATTTAAGAACTATTTTCTCAAAGGAATCATCTTCAATTTCAATTATATTTTGTGTCATATCAGCCGTCCTAAATATAAGTTTATAGTTAAAAAAAACATCTTGTAAATATATGTTCGTATTCATTCTTTGTCAAATAATCAATGCTGTACGAAATAAAAAAGGGGCAAATGGTTTTGACGATTCAATCAAAGCTGTTTTACCCCTTAAAACCCTAAAGAAAGGTATTAATTATTACCAGTTTTCAGCAAGCAGTTCAAAATGAGCCTGTGGATGGACACAAGCCGGGCACATTTCAATGGCCTCTTTTCCTTCATGAACATACCCGCAGTTTCGGCACCGCCATTTTGTACTGCTTTGTTTTTTAAATACACTTCCCTTTTCAACATTGGCAGCCAGCTCGGCATATCTTTTTCCATGCTGTTTTTCTGCGATGGCAATCATTTCAAAAACAAGAGCAATGGCATCAAATCCTTCTTCCCTGGCGGTTGCAGCAAAATCAGGATACATTTTTGTCCATTCATATTCCTCTCCTGCCGCAGCTTCTTTTAGATTCTCAAGAGTCGTTCCGATCATACCTGCGGGAAATGCACCCGTGATCTCCACCTCTCCGCCTTCAAGAAATTTGAAAAATCGCTTGGCGTGTTCTTTCTCCTGGCCGGCAGTCTCTGTAAAAATTTCAGAAATTTGAACAAAGCCTTCTTTTTTTGCCGCACTGGCAAAATAGGTGTATCGGTTTCTTGCCTGGGACTCACCGGCAAATGCTGTTAACAGATTTTTTTCGGTCTGGGTTCCTTTTAAACTTGCCATAATTTTTCCTCCTTTGAATAAATAATATTAATACTATACTCCCCTGTTTTTTTAAAGAGATTAAATTTGCTCTCAGCAGATATTCTTTTTTTGACTTGTTTTTCCCCAATAAATAGAGTCTTAATAAAAAGATACCTGGTAGTTTCCGGGTGGGCACTATTTAGGAGGGGCATGAAAAAAATACAGTCTTTTATACTCATTACCGTCTTATTAATCTCAATTTCTTATGCAGATGACAGACAGGATTTTTCTTTGATGCTGGAAGATGCAAGAAAAGGGGATGTTGAAGCCATGTGTGACCTTGGCCTTGCATATTTTTATGGCAATATGACGCTGAAAGATCCGTTTAAGGCCAAATGCTGGATACAAAAGGCATATGGTAAGGGCTCCGCCCGGGCAGGAAAGCTTTGGGAAGATCTGGAGTTGTGGAGATACTCGGGAAAATGTAAAGCATCGTTTGATGATGAAACGCTTCCAAAATACACTAAAGGCCAGACATATAAAGAGCCTTACACAGGAATGGAATTTGTTTTTGTACCCAAAGGGTATTTTATAATGGGATGTCACAAATTCGCAGAAAAATGTGATAAAGATGAAAGGCCCGCACATAAAGTATGCATAAATGGATTCTGGATGGGAAAATACGAAGTTACTCAAAAACAGTGGCACAGTGTCATGGACGATAATCCTTCCAGATTTAATGGTGTTTTGAGCCATCCGGTTGAAAATGTCTCCTTTGATGATATTCAAAAATTTATTCAGATCCTTAACTCAAAGACCAGAGAAAAATTTTTATTGCCCACGGAAGCCCAGTGGGAATATGCCTGTAGAAATGGCGGGCAAAATGTTAATTTTTCCTGGGGCAATGAAGATAATCGTCCCAATGAAAACTGCGGTACCTGCAATTCTGGTGCTTTTTATGGACAGACCGCCCCTGTTGGCAGTTTTCCTCCCAATGACCTTGGATTGTATGATATGGCGGGCAATGTCAAAGAATGGTGCAGGGATATCTATTATAGGGCGGCCTATGCCGGGCATGTCAAAAAGAACCCTGTTTATGAAGGAAAAGGATTTTCAAGGGTTGTCAGGGGAGGATCGTTTACTGACAATACATCAAAGCTGCGGTGCTCCAACCGGGATAAATCCATACCCGGTATGAAAACCGGCTATATCGGTTTCAGGCTGGTATTGACAAGGGATAATCAGGAAAATATAAAACCATAGCTGTGAATTCTGAAAAAAAGTACCAATTATAAAATGAATAAGCCTTTTATAAAAGTTGGCTTTTTAGGGCTTTTAGTGATGGGGATGAGCCTTGTATTGTTGATGGTATTTCCTTCCAAGGCGCCATGGATGATGGATGGTTTTTTTACTCCTATAATTGCCTTTGAGTTTGTGCAATCGCCAGGCGAAGTCTACAGGTTGTTTGGTTTGTCCGGCTCCCTGGATCAACTGTCTATGACCCAATCTATGATTAAGGCCATGGATTTAGGAAACAAATTGGACTATATTTATATGGTTTTGTACACTTGTTTTTTGTTTTTCTTTTCATTTGTTTGCGCAAAAAAGACCGGGCAGAGACTATATTATGCAGCAAGTTTGCTGTCATTTGTTGTTTTGATTGCCGATGCCCTGGAAAATATACAATTGCTAAGGATTACAGCAAAGATTACCCGTCAGGATTTTGGAAAAGAAATTTTCTTTTTGCATTGTTTCACATGGATAAAATGGGGAGGAATCACCATTGTTTTTTTAATTCTGGCGCCCTATTTTTTTAAGGGTAAAACTTTATCAAAAGGCATTACTGCCATAGGAATTTCAAGTTTTATTTTATCTATTCTTGCGTATCTTAACCGATCAGTTTTAAATGAACTTATGGGCCTGTCCGTCGCCCTCATGTTTCTAATGATGATTGTTTATAGCTTTTTTTATAAAATCGAATAAAATAATTTATTGTTTAAAAACCGAAGTTATGAATTGATTCATTTCATCAAAGCTGATTTTTTCAACCCTTGCTTTTCCGATCTGTTCAAGGAAAACATAGAAAAGGTCACGACCCAGCTTTTTTTTGTCTTTTCCAACAGCGCTGATAATCTCATTTGTATTGTAATCAAGGCTTGTCGGCAGGTTAAGATCAGCTAAAAGCGAACGGATTCGCAAGACATCTTCCTGGTTTATCAGATGCCGTGCCTGTGAAAATTTTGCCGCCGCCACCATTCCCATGGAAACAGCCCTTCCATGACCGGCCTTTTCAATTTTTTCAATGGCATGGCCAATGGTGTGACCGAAATTGAGTTTTCTTCTTTCTCCGGATTCTTTTTCATCCAGTTGAACCACTTGTGATTTGATTTTTACAGACGTTGCAACAAGTCTGAAAATGGTGTCATAATCAAGGTTAAGGGCTTTTTGTTTGTTTTTTTCAATAAAAGCAAACATGTCATGATCTGAAATCAATGCATGTTTGACAATCTCGGCAAACCCGTTTGAAATTTCCTTTTTGGGCAGGGTATTTAAAAGGTCAATATCACAAATGACAAATTCCGGCTGGTTAAAGACCCCCACCATATTTTTATAGGAATCCAGGTTTACCCCGTTTTTTCCACCGACACTGGCATCCACCTGGGATAAAAGAGAGGTGGATACAAACCCGAAGTTTACCCCCCTTAAAAAGGTTGAGGCTGCAAA
>JAGLNZ010000042.1 GCA_023139225.1 Desulfobacula sp.
TGTAATCTGATTTTTCTCAACATATGACAGCGGTCTGATTATATCAAGGGTTCCGTTAAAAAAAGATTGCACAGGTTTCATTGTACCGATCCTGCCGGCATAACAGATGTTAATAAACAAGGTTTCAATGATATCATCTTTATTATGACCCAGAGCAAGCTTTTTACAGCCTTGCTCTTTTGCAATTTCAAAAAGCCTTTTCCTTCTAAGGCGGGAACATAAGAAACACGGATTTTCCCTGTTATCATCCGAATGGGCAAGCACACCATAATCTTTATATTCAATTATCAGGGCGCCATACTCATTCTTGATATACTGCTCAAGTTCTTTTGCAAATGAGTCTTTAAATCCTGCATCAATATGCACGGGCAAAATATCAAATTTTACAGGAGCTCTTTTTTGTAAAGAAAATAAAATTTTTAAAAGCACCAGGCTATCCTTACCACCGGATACGCCGACAAGAATTCGGTCATTTTCAAGAATCATATCCCAGTCATGGATTGCTTTTCCAACGACACGATCTATTTTCTTTTTCAGGCCGGTTTTCACACCCGATTACTATCTCCTGATTTCTATACTTTTGATTCCGGGTCTTTGCGCCTTGTAATTTCTTTGTTATTCGCCTTCCGGTTCTTCGCTCTTTTTTGCAACGACCCTGTTTGCCGCAATCTCCCTTAAGACAGTAACAACGTCTTTATTATTGGGTGATTTTACCAATAAATCCGCGCCTTCTCTTACCTGTCTGATCCTTTTTGCTGCAAGGTGAACAAGGGTAAATCTATTGTCTACATTTTTCAAACAATCTTCAATGGTAACTCTTGCCAAAATTCATCCCTCCAATATATTTAGAGAATATCTATTATCTCGTATACTCTTTTGCCGCCGGGGGCCTGTAATACTGCTTCATCTCCGGGTTTCTTACCCAGAAGAGCACTGCCTAACGGGGAAGAAACCGATATTTTCCCCTGTTTTATATCTGCTTCATCAGGACCAACAATCATGTATTCATTTTCTTCTTGTGAATCCAGATTTTCGACAAGCACTCTGCATGCAAACCTTACAGCATCTTTTGGAACTGTTGCAGGATCAATTATTCTTGCATTGCCCAGTTTATAGCCGATTTCACCGATCCTGCCCACAAGGAATGATTGTCTCTCTTTTGCAGCATGATATTCAGCATTTTCAGACAGATCACCATGTGCCCTGGCCACTTCAATCGCCTTGATATTTTCAGGTCGTTCAATGGTTTTTAATCTTTCAAATTCTTTTTTTAAGGCTGCATAGCCTTCTTTTGTGATGGGTAGTTGTTCCAACTTACAATTTACTCCATATGATTTATTTTTCTTTAAAACCCTTTGTCAACCTGGGTCTCTTCGTCTTTTTTTGAATACTTTTGATAAACCAGTGATAATACCGGTCCGGATATAACATAAATCGAAAATACAATAAACAACAGTATAGAAGGTTCAGTGGCAACGGCAACCAGAATAAGAATGAGTCCCACAAGCTTGTTAAATTTCATGCTTTTAAAAAAAGAAACCTTTTTTAAGCTTTTATACCTGAACGAACTCACCATGCAAAAAGAAAGAGCGAACATCAGTACCAGGAGGATCAGCTTAAAGGGTTCCGGGCTTAGCCCTAACCGGGAGAAAAAAAGGACAACTGAAACATTCATTGCAGCAGCGGCGGGGATTGGCAGGCCCTCAAAATCACTGCCGGATGAAGAACTGGTATTAAACCTGGCAAGCCTTAATGCACCACATATGGCAAATAAGAACGCCGCTGACCAACCCGGTCTGCCGGTAGATTCAAGCACCCACAGGAACATTAAAAGAGATGGTGCCAAACCAAAAGTAATCAGATCGGCTAAAGAGTCGTACTCAATACCAAATTTACTGGTTGTATTGGTTGCCCTCGCAATCTTACCGTCTAACAGATCAAACACGGCACCAATTAATATGGCAATGGCTGCATCAACAAATCTTAACTGAATAGCTGCGGTAATGGAATAGTATCCACAAAATAAATTCATGGATGTAAATAAATTGGGGAGAATATAAATACTTTTTTTAACATTCTGCTTTTGCATGCCTTAACACCCCTCCTTTATTTCATGTATCCAATAATAGTAGAGCCAGCGTGTGTTTTCTCACCCACACTGACAGCAACGTCAAAATCCTGGGGCAAATATAAATCAAGACGGGACCCGAAACGGATCATACCGTATCGATCTCCCTTTTTAATCTTTTCACCCTCTTGAACGCAATTAACAATCCTTCTGGCAATGAGCCCGGCTATCTGGACCACTGCAAAACTTGCATCATTAGCTGTCTTAATAATTAACGCATTTCTCTCATTGTGAATGGATGCCTTGTCAAACGAAGCATTCATGAACTTTCCAGGATGATACACAACTTTTTGCACCACCCCGTCAAACGGAATACGATTCACATGAACATTAAACACATTCATGAAAATACTGACCTTAATACGCGGATCAGAAAAATATTCACATTTCTCCTGTTTTTCAACAATAATCACCT
>JAGLNZ010000420.1 GCA_023139225.1 Desulfobacula sp.
AATATCACAGACAATACCACCGCCGATTCCCACAATAAAGCTTGTGCGGTCACAGGAATAACGGACAAGCTCTTTTAGTATGGTTTCAACACTGGCAAGGGTTTTAATGCCTTCTCCTGTTCCAATGGTGATAACGGGAACATTTGGAAAATCTTTTTGATAATATTTTTTTATATTCTCATCTGTGACAATAACAACTTGAGTAGGTGGCAGATAGTTCTCCAGATTTTTAAGGCTTTCTCCCACATAGATGGAAGAAAGCCCCAATTTGCCTTTAATATGGAATGTTTCCACTATTATTTTCCAACAATTGCATGGATGGCATTCATTTTTTCCATAACTTCAACAAACTGATCAGGGTATAATGATTGCGCCCCATCACTCAGGGCTTCTTCCGGGTGGTTATGAACTTCAATCATCACACCATCAGCACCTAAGGCTGCTGATGCATAAGCAAGGGATATGACCTGATCCCTGACACCTGCTGCATGGCTGGGATCAACAATAACGGGGAGGTGGCTTTCTTTTTTGACAGCCGGTACAACAGAAAGATCTAAGGTATTTCTGCTGTGTCTTACAAAAGTCCTCACCCCTCTTTCACAAAGAATGACATTGTTATTGCCTTCTTCCATGATATATTCAGCCGCCATGAGCCACTCCTGAAGCATGGCTGACATCCCTCTTTTTAAAATTACAGGTCTTTTTGATTTTCCGGCACGTCTTAAAAGACTGAAGTTCTGCATGTTTCTGGTGCCGATCTGGACAACATCAGCATATTCTTCAACCAGATCAAAATTTTCAACATCCATGACTTCGGTTACAACGGGCAATCCTGTTTCTTCCCGTACTTTTGCTAAAAATTTAAGGCCTTGTTTCCCAAGCCCTTGAAAAGAATAAGGAGAGGTCCTCGGCTTAAACGCACCACCCCTGAATAATTTTGCACCGGCATCTTTAACAGACCTTGCAATAGATAGAACCTGTTGTTCACTTTCAACAGCACAGGGGCCGGCAATTACAGGTAAGCTTCCATTGCCGAAAACAGCATCCCCAACCTTAACGTGGGTATTTTCCTGCTTAAACTCCCGGCTGACAAGTTTATACGGTTTTGTCACCGGAATAACCTCCTTTACACCGTCAAGCCCTAAAAAATGGGCGGCATCGACAGAACCCTTATTATGCAGGATTCCGATGGATACCCTGTCTCCTCCAGGTATGGGGCGGGCGGTGTAACCTCTTTTTTCAATTGCGGTTACCGCAGCTTGAATTTTTTCTTCTATTGTGCCTTTTTCCATTACTACCAACATTGTTTTCCTCCATTTGATTGTGTATCAGTATTCAATCTTTTGAGCAATAAAAAAGGCTGCAGGTTTTTCACAGCCCTAAAATAGAAAAAGGCTGCAAGATTTGCCCGCAGCCTTTATTTAAATTATAGTCTTTTTTTCAGGTTAGACCATTGCTGCAGGCATTTATCCACCACCATCGCCAGCGCGGGAAATTTGCCGCAGCATTTTTGCAGGTCTGTTGTTGCTTGATATTTGTTTCTATGTACAAGAACATCATAATGAAAAAATATTATAAATAATTTAATTTTTTTGTCAAGAAAAATAATAAAAGTTTAAAATTATTGTTTGATTTTAGTTGGTCATCAGGATAAGCTTTCGCAGGTTAAGGAAATATCATTAGTGAGGATATGAAAACTAGGGTAATCATAGCAGATGATCATGCCATTATTCGGGAAGGGCTGAAAAATCTTCTTGAAAAAAAAGGGGTGGATGTCATAGCTATTGCAAAGAATGGCCGTGAAGCCATAGCTCTTGCAATAACACATCGACCCGATGTTGTAATGATGGATATTTCAATGCCGGATCTCAATGGCGTGGAAGCAACGGCAGCCATACGCCGGGAGGTTCCAAATACTAAAGTCATTGCTCTTTCCATGCATTCCAGTAAGAAAATAATAGACAAAATGTTTGCATCCGGAGCATCAGGATACATTCTAAAAGAATCTGCATTTGATGAATTGTTTGATGCCATACAGGAAGTCAACAAAGGCAATTTTTATTTAACCCCTTCCATTGCCAGGATGTATGTTGACAGCCAGGGAAATATGTATAAAGGCATTGATGATATACCCAGATCCAATGAAATTTCAAAAAAAGAACGACAAGTTCTTCAACTGGTTGCAGAGGGGGAAAGAACCCGGGACATAGCTGAAAAACTGGGTGTAAGTATCAAAACAATAGAAACTCATCGCAGAAATATTATGAAAAAGCTTAGTATTTTCAGTATTGCAGGGCTCACTAAATTTGCAATTAAAGAAGGAATTGTTTCTCTGGAGTAAAAAAAGTTTAATTTTTTTGCAAAAATCAGGGTTTTCCCTGATTGAAATACCTTAGATGTTTTACTATATTAAGATTTGTTTGGGTAATATCAGAATATTAATTGGATTTAAGGTAAGGTATACAAATGGAACATATACAATTAAAAAATGAGGCTCCTGATGCGGTGGAAGCCCTTGCCGGCGGAATAGCCCATGATTTTAACAATCTTTTAGCTGCAATTAAAGGCCACGCATCCTTGATGATGAACAGTATAAAGCCTTCTGATCCGCTTTATCGGCACATTACGGAAATCATCCACTGTATTGATAAAGGATCTGAAATTGCAAGCCAGTTACTTGGCTTTGCAAAAGTTGATGAGTATTATACCTGCTCCATTGACATAAACCGGCTGGTGCGAAAAGCAGTTGAAAATCTTGATTTTAAGGGAAAAAGAGTTGTTCTGGATGTAGATCTTGACTCAAAGCCCCTGATCATTGAAGCAGATCCTGATAAAATTAACCAGGTTTTCATGACGATTATCGACAATGCACTGCTGGCCATGCCAAAAGGCGGAAAACTTTGTGTTGTCACTGAATCTGCCGCTATTTTAAATGGAACCGCAGAGTCTTACGGGTTAGCCACGGGATTTTTTGTGAAAATTTCCATAACAGATACCGGTATCGGGATGGAAAAAGATATATTAGAAAATATTTTTTCTCCGTTTTATTCCGCAGACCATGAACGTTATCCTGAGAAAAAGGGACTGGGCCTGACATTTGCCAGAGAAATTGTTCAAAATCATAATGGTGTCATTGATGTGTGGAGCTCTCCAAATGCAGGGTCTTCTTTTTCAATTATCCTGCCGTTAAAGGAAACAACAGATAACCTGGACATTCCGGCGGAAGATGAAAAGCTGATTCTGGGGAATGAATCGGTCCTTTTAGTTGATGATGAAGAAAGGATTCTGACGGTTGGACGAGAAATTTGCAAGGCGCTTGGCTATAGTGTGATAACTGCGGCCTCTGGAAAAGAAGGATTGAAAATTTACAAAGAGAGAAAAGATAAGATCAATCTTGTTATTCTTGATATGATCATGCCGGAAATGAACGGACTTGAGACTTTCCTGAAACTAAAAAAATTAAATCCAAATATTAAGGTGCTGCTTTCAACAGGATATTCCATTGATGAAAAAGCCCAGGAAATGCTCAGACAAGGTTGTAAGGGGTATATTTTAAAGCCTTATAGTGTCATTGATTTTTCCCATAAATTAAGAGAAATTTTAGAATTGTAGATTCTTCAAAATTCTTGCAGACAGTTGTTTTCAAGGCTGTCTGCAAGTCTTGTTTTCCAAAGGCATTCAATCCTTGACAGTGACCCCCTGATTTTTTATAGTCCTTGAAAATTATTTTGAATGAATACATGGGCTTTGCTAAAGATATAAAATGATTAACTTTGACTGTTCTGCACCGGTAAGATTAAAAGGGGTTGGCGATGGTTTCTGGATTACACTTGATCCCTCTCAACCGGAAGATATCCTTAAATCGGAAATAGACAAATTATTTAAAAACCTGAAACATCTGGCTGTTAATTCAAGCGTGGTAATTGATGTCAAAGGCGCCAAAGGCCATGATGACCTGATAGAAAATATTAAATCATATTTGATTAAAACCTTTGAAGTCGCAAAAGTATCCCAACCCTCTGAAAAAAGATCTATCCCAACAGAGAGAATCCGTCAAAGGGATCTTTCAAAGGGTTGGAATCATCACAGAAGCGATGTATTAATGCTCAGGGGAAGGGTTCGGTCCGGCCAGAAGATTGAATCGAAAAAGCATATTGTGATAGCAGGAGATGTAAATCCCGGTTCTGAAATCAGTGCCGGTGGAGATGTCATTGTTCTTGGCAAGCTTGCAGGAAAAGTTCATGCCGGATGCCCCAATGATGAAACCGCTATTATTTTTGCACTGGAGTTCAAACCCACCCAGGTTAAGATCGGAGAAATTGCTGCTGCGGGAATTGATGAGGAATTTAGTGCAAAACCGGAATATGCATGTGTTGAAGAGGATGGAATCGTTGTAAAGGATTATATGAAGGCAAATCCTTTCCGGAAAATGCCCTGGCCACAAGCAATTTAAATTTAAGAATAGAGGTGTAAATTGGAAGGTAAAGTAATCGTCATAACATCAGGAAAAGGCGGTGTTGGAAAAACCACAGCTACGTCTTGCATTGGCGCGGCCCTGGCGTTGGAAGGCAAGAGGGTTGCCATTGTTGACATGGATATAGGGTTGAGAAATCTTGATGTTGTTATGGGCCTGGAAAACAGGATCGTATTTAATATTGTTGATGTTGTCCATGGAAAATGTAAAATCAGCCAGGCTGCCATCAGGGACAGAAGAATAGAAAATCTTTTTTTGATTCCAGCCTCGCAGAGTGATAATAAAGATGTCATAACCACTTCCGGTATTGAACGTGTAGCCGACCAGCTTAGAAAAGAGTTTGACTTTATCATCATGGATTCACCGGCCGGCATTGAAAAAGGATTTGAAAATTCAATTGTGGGAGCCAATGAAGCCCTGGTTGTCTGTACTCCTGATGTGTCTGCCG
>JAGLNZ010000421.1 GCA_023139225.1 Desulfobacula sp.
TTGAGACGTCCAAGGCTGGATATTAAAGCCAATTTTCAAAGGAAAATAAATCCTGTGGACTATCTTCTGTTAATCCGGGTGTTTCCCAAAAATATTCCAACACAATATGTGGTATCTGGCGTAAATCCAAAAAGGAGAGCCTTGTGAATACAAGTACCCAGCGGCAGGAGTTTAATTACAGTCAGCATTATCAAAAGAAGTCAACGCCTTTGATCTATAGGTCATCAGCGACTGTAGATAGACAAAGTAGTCACTATAAAAACTTACAAGAATGGCAAATCTTTCGATTGCTTTTTCCATCAAGAAGTTCTCTTAACTGACACATAAGGCACTCCACTTGATTGCGCCTATCAAGGAATTTTTATTTCAGGATTTCCGTATCCAGCTGGGGCCATATTTCGGGCGTTTAACAATTGTTCATATTTTTCTTAACAAAAAGCATCTTCTTATCGGCAGAGAACTCAGTTCATCGTGGGATTGATAGAGGACGTCGTAGAGTGCAGGTTTTAAAGAGGCATAAAACATGCACTGTGCGTAATTGCTCGCAAACCTTAAAAACTTATACGCAGACCTAATTCTCCACCGCAGTTGGCCATTTCAGAATTGCCAATGCTTCCGAAAACCCATATCAATTAAAAACTGTTCCGTTGTTAACAGATTCTTTTTATATGTAATGGTTTCCTTTCATATTAACTTAGAGTGTTCCCTGAGATTTTCAGAAAGTGCGTTTGTCAGCTGAAATGCTTTTTCAACTGTTTTTTCCCTATCCTGATTGACCAGGCAGCAGGTGGCAGGTGAAATCATGCTTTGCTCCAAAATCTGATCCAAGGGAATTCCTTTCCTGTCCAGGGTCTTCCAGATATGCTTCAGTTTGAAGGCCAGCAAATCAAGATTTTCCTTCTCAAACGTCTCAAAGCCTGTTGGGACAATACCCCAGACAAGGATGCCGTCCTTGTCCAGAAATTTTTTAATTGAATTGGTACATGCAGCAAAAATATTCGCATTTGAATAGATATCCAATGACAAGATATCTATATCAAGGCCCAACAGGAAATCCCAATCCGGATTGCCGCACAAATGAATACCTTTTGGGCTTTCAATCATGGAAAAAAATAAATCAAGGTCCTGTTTTGCTTTTTGTTCACCATAACCGGATAATGCTGAAAAAACAAATTGCATACCTGGCTCATCAATAAACATGAAAGCATTGGCATTTTTTTGCTTTAATTTTTTAAGCTGAATATTGATTCGCATTGCCATTAATTCAAACATAAAAGGACGAACCGTATCATCAAAAAGAATCGGACGGTCATCCTGGTCCAGGATATTAAACCCAAAACTGACAGGCCCTTCAAGCTGACCTCGAATAGCTGCCCGGTTCGACAGGTCTAATTCTAAAAAACGGTGATAAACCACTGAATAGGTAGTGCTGACATCAAAGAATTCAGGATCATTAAAATGGGCCATTGTATCCTCAAACTCATCAATGAATTTATCAACGGAGAACCGCAATGTTCTGTTTTCCATATCCAGAATGATTCCCGGGAAATGTTCTGCTGCCTGGACATACATGTCTTCATAATAATTATAATTCGGCAGTTGCGGCCAAAAAGGGATATCAAGGCTCAAGGCAGCATTCAGTGCCTGGTCCACATCTGTATGAGGCATCACTGCCATTGCAGTTGTCAATAATTTACCCGGTAAAGACATTATATTGATTTTTCCTTTTTTTGTTATGGTCTTGTCTCGGCATTGTTTTAAAATAATTCAAGGATTAAAAAACTTTCTGATTGAACAGGTGCAGCCGATCAACGTCGTCTTGACCGGCTGCACTAAAAAAGTTTAGTTTATATGAAAGTCTTTGCAGACCCGATGGGGATGTTAAGCCCGTTGTTATTTATAACCGTCCTTTTTATGCTTTTGTGCAATCAGGGCTGCCAGATCATCCAGCGATTGAAATACAGTGTCCGTTGGCACGCCTTTACATAGGACAGGATCAAGGACCTCTACCTTGAGATTTGGAATCATTCCGGCAAGGGTGTCCACGGTTTTGCCGCCCCATCCAAAGGAGCCGATAATGGAAAGAAATTTTGTATTGGGCCGCAGGGCATTTGCCAAAAATGCAGCATAGGCTGCATATGGATGCGGCCCTGCAAGGACGGTGGGTGTGCCAACAACAATTGTTGCTGCATCAACCAACGCCATGGCCAATTTTCCGATATCGGTTACAGCCAGGTTAAACGGTTCAACCTGGACACCCTTAGCCACCAGGGCGGCGATAAAATAATCGACCATCTGCTGTGTACTTCCATGCATGGATATATGGGGCAGAACAACCTTATTTACAGGTGCTCCCAGAGTCCACTCTCGATAGGCATCAATGATAAACTCCGGGCGCGGAAATAGTTGCCCATGGCCGGGGGCGATCATATCTATTTCATAAGATGCGAGTTTATCCAGGTTCTTTTTGATTGTGCTTCTGAAAGGCATCATAATTTCGGCGAAATAGCGCTTGGCCGCTTCATAAACACGCCCCTCATCAATAACGAAAAGATCGGCAGTGGCAATATGGGAACCGAAAAAATCACAGCTGAACAGGATCTTGTCTTCTTCCAGATAGGTGACCATGGTTTCAGGCCAGTGCACCCAGGGTGTGTAAATGAACTTCAACGTTTTATCACCTAAGGAAAGGGTCTCCCCATCTGCAACGGTTATAAAACATTCCTCTGGTATTTTTAAAAGATCGATCAGCATTCCCTTGGCTTTGGGGGTGGAAATGAGCTTTGCCTCAGGATATTTTTTAAGAACCTGCAGGATGGTCCCTGAATGGTCCTGTTCAGCATGCTGGGATACTATATAATCGATTTTAGGGATGCCCGCAAGCTGGGCCATGAATTCTTTGGCCATGGGGGGATCAACTGTGTCCAGCAGAACGGTCTTCTCGCTTCCTTTGATGAGATAGGCATTGTAGCTGGTCCCCTCCGGAAGGGGGATGAGCGAGTCAAATAATCGACTGTCCCAGTCCACTGATCCCATCCAGTAAATATTCTCTTTAATTTTTCGTGCCTTCATGTTTAACCTCCTTTGTGTTGTTGCTATTCAATACGCTGATTTCATTAAACCCTGCCATTATGATTTGTCAGTTTTAAACGTCCTTGATTAACAAGGATAAAATTTATAGCCACATCACCTTGATGAAAAAGGATACTTTTGGGTTGTAAGG
>JAGLNZ010000422.1 GCA_023139225.1 Desulfobacula sp.
CTATTATTTAAGTAGTGCTTTTACCGTGGGGCTGTAGCTCAGCTGGGAGAGCGTACGGCTGGCAGCCGTAAGGTCAGGGGTTCGATCCCCCTCAGCTCCACCACTTTTTTTGCCAAATAATCTATAGACCTTCAAAATAATCGACGTTTATATTGCCTTTGTAAAAATTTTAAAAAAAGTCTTCGATGGAAAATAAAAAATGCATTAAAGGTGTTAAAAATGCGGTGGTGATATCCTGAAATTCAGCTCCAACGGAAAGCTGGCCCTTCTCTCTTCTAACATTTCTAACACATGCCATGACACCGACTTCATCGGAAACTCCCGGAAACTGGCAGTAAACTCTTAAAATATCGCCATCTCTCAAAGAAGCTATATTACTTTTATTGTTCTGATAAATAAAACTGCAGCCATTTTTGCTGATATCATTCACAAGCACGGGAAATTCAGTCTTTTTTGCTTCAACCCTGCCTGGAATTATAACATTATTTCGTTTAATAATTCTCAGTTCCCTTTCCTGAACTATCTTAGGGTATTCAATGGCAAGGGCTCTAATGGGATTGGTGATCAATTCTATAACACTGCTTTGGAATGCATATACAGAACCGTCATGTAAATATTTGACAACCATTCTATTACCGGGAAACAATTTGTTTTTAACACTTTTATATCTTTTCGGAAGTGTAACGATCATGAATTCATCTTTAAGCATACCAATAAATATACTTGTGACTGAAAAATTAACCCCTTCTATTTCAAGGTAAACTTTAGTGCCAATATCAATATAAATGCCTTCGGTTTTATTAAGCTCTAAAATCCCTTCTATTTCCTCCATCAGCCATTCCTTTCCATATGCTTAAAATATAATTCTAATTCATTAAATTAAGTATTGAGTCACACTGTTTTTGTCAAGCACTAAAACGGCATTCCTTCTATCTTCCGATGAAAGAATGCCGTTCAGCAAAAGACCAATTACTATGGTTTCTCAAAGCTCATAACAAAAACATGACTGTTGCCTCTTCTGAATAAAAGCTGAACTATGCTGCCTTTATTCAATTTTTCCAAATATTGCTCATATTCATCAGTAGTGACAACCTTATGACGGTTAACTTCCATTAACAGATCTCCATGACGAACATTTGTTTTTGAGGCCTGACTGCCGGATTCTATGTCAATAACGACAAGTCCCTTAATATCATCAGGATAGCCAAGTCTTCTGGCAATATCAGAATTCATCTGTTTTAATCTGAAACCGAACAAGTCATAGCCATTATCTGTATTGACCGTTTCCGGGTCCTGATCCGGTCTTTTCCCAAGTTTCACCTTTATCATTTTTTCTTTACCATCACGTATCAGCTTGACATTAATCTTTTCACCAACCGAAGAACCTGCAATAGTCAAAGTAAGATCCCTTGATGA
Source organism: Desulfobacula sp. (assembly GCA_023139225.1). Classification (GTDB taxonomy): domain Bacteria; phylum Desulfobacterota; class Desulfobacteria; order Desulfobacterales; family Desulfobacteraceae; genus Desulfobacula. The sequence goes on from JAGLNZ010000422.1 coordinate 1,417, forward strand.
TTCTATTTTCTTATCATTGATCATAACGATAACATCCCCGACTTTAATACCTGCCTTATCTGCCGGATTTGTCTCATATACCTTGGCAACATATACGCCTTTGGTCTCTTTGATTCCATAGTATTTTGCCAGTTGCTCCGTGACATTTTGAATGGCCACGCCCATCCAACCCCTGGAAACAGTTTTTTGTTCTATCAATTGATCAATAACACCTGTTGCAAGATCCGAAGGTATGGCAAACCCGATGCCCTGCCCTGATCTGACAATTGCTGTATTGATACCAATGACTTGGCCATCAAGGTTTAACAAAGGCCCGCCTGAATTTCCAGGATTAATGGAAGCATCGGTCTGAATAAAATCGTCATAGGGTCCTGAGCCTATGATTCTTCCCTTTGCACTGACAATCCCTGCAGTCACTGTTTGCTCAAGTCCAAACGGGCTGCCGATGGCGACAACCCAGGATCCAACCTCGGTCTCAGATGAACTCCCAAATTTTAAAGGCATCAGATTTTCTGCTTTAATTTTAATGAGTGCCAAGTCTGTCATCGGGTCAGTTCCTATGATACTTGCATCATATTCTTTTTTATCGTGTAATATGACCTTGATTTTATCAGCATCTTTAATCACATGGTTATTGGTTACAATATATCCGTCTTTACTGATAATAAAACCGGAGCCAAGGCTGCTTTCTTTCCTGTTTTGGGGTGTTTGGTTGAAAAAAGGTGCAAAAAATTCATCAAAGGGATTTTGCTTCCCACCAAAGGGCTGACCAAAAAAATGTTTGTAAACTCTTCCTCCGCCTTTGATTACTTTTTCGGTCTGTATATTTACAACACCGGGTTTTGCCAGTTTGGCAAGGTTTGCAAAACTTACCGGTACCATTTCGGTATTTTTAAAATTCTTTTTTGCAAATGCCGGCGCTGTCATAAGGGCTACAACAATAATGATAAAAAATATTTTATTGATCTGTTTCATCTCAACCTCCCATAAGTTATTAAAATCAATATTTGCTTACCGACTTTAATAATAAACCATGAACATGACGATTAAATGACTTCAAAATTACTATATGGTAATGTAATAATAAAGGCAGCACCCTGGCCTTTTCTGCCTGACACAAAAATATCCCCATTGTGTTGCCGGACAATGGTTCTGGCAAGACTTAAACCTAAACCTGTGCCTGCACTTGTTCTTGATGACTCTGCTCTGTAGAATCGCTCAAATATTTTTTCAAAATATTCCGGTGGGATACCGATCCCTGTATCCTCTATTTTAATTATAATCTCATGATTTCTTAAAGCGACACTAACATTTATCTTCCCGTTTTCCGGCGTATATTTAATTGCATTGTCCAACAGATTGGAAAATGCCCTTTGAAGCATTCTGATGTCGGCAACTATAAATATATGTTCTTCAATTGTTATATAAAACCTGATATTTTTATCTTCTGCAAGAGGAGCAAAGAGATCACATGCCTCCTGGACCATTTTTGAAAGATCGGTCTTTTTAAACTTAAATTCACCCGCTCCTGCTTGGGCCCTTGAAATTACCAGCATTGTATTGATCATATCCAAAAGGCGATCTGATTCCTCAATCGTATTGGAAGCCATGGTGCGATAATTTTCCAGGTTTTCCTCATGAATAAGTGCCAGTTCGGCAAACCCCCTGATTCTGGTAATCGGACTCTTTAAATCATGGGCAATATTATCACTCATTTCCCTGATACTCTTTACAAGTTCTTCTATCCTGTCCAGCATTGAATTAAATGTTATTACAAGATGATCAAGCTCATCCTTGCTGCCGGTTCCCGCAACTCTTGCCTCAAGATTGCTGCCGGTAATATCCTGGGCTGTCTTGGTTATGGTATGCACCCCGGAAAGTGCTTTTCTTATAAGAAGCCAGCCCGACATTGCAGAAAAAATAACAATAAACCCCATGGCACTGATAAAAACTTTCTTAAAGGCTGATAAAAATTTAGAATGAAAATCCATTGCTATCCCGGTTTGTAAAATGGCATTTGTTGCAACATAACTATAAAGAATTCTAGCTTTTTGCCGTGTAGATGGAATTTGGATGGTTTCAAAAATACTATTTTTGTCCATGATAAGACTTCTTAAGGCATCTTTGCTTACCTGTACATGTTCCCAGTAAGACATATGAGAAGAGGCAAATACTTCTCCTGTCGGATATAGAAGCCTGAAAAAAATTACTTTTTCTCCTGCAGCCTGGGC
>JAGLNZ010000423.1 GCA_023139225.1 Desulfobacula sp.
CAGAATTGCTATATCCTTTTAGACAATTCAGGGTCAATGGATTTTGGGGTCTATGAGCAGAATATTGATTACGGGGATATGTTTGATTATCTTTTTACCCTTTATGACGACAGTGATGCTGTCAGCGATCAAATCGATTATATCTATGATACAGTCAACAACAGCAATTATTTTTATCAAAACCACAAGGAAAGAAGGAAAATTTTCCTATGGAAAGGGGCAATCGGGGTGACACTGGCAACCGTAGACGGTGTTACTACAGCTTTTACAGGAGATGCGGCTGACCCGAATTATCTCTGGTACAGCGCTGATCTGGTGGATACCAACACCTTAATTGATTCAGACGGGAATCTGAGCTATGACGGCAGCGGCACGCAAAGGCTCACAACAGATGCAAACGGTCACATTTTATTTGACAATCAATTACTTCCCTTGAACCGGGATATAAAGCTGCAGGAGATGCAGACCCTTTATGACGGAAGCCAGGTAGATATCGGGTTTGGCGGTCTTTTAAATGCTCCCGGATATTATTTTTCAGGATATGAAAGCCCTGCCACTTTGGACATAGCCGAAGATGGTGACACCAATATTTACTTTTTTGTAACAGGAAACTGGGTGAACATGCAGGCCATGTACAACCTTCATTATACCACCAACAATCCTGTTCCTGCCGGTGCAGCCCTGGGTGATCCCGGATGGAAGTATGAGCTTGTTCCCCAGACAGCAGATAGCTGGTCAGAACTTGCCCACAGCCTGAAATATCCAACCAGCGGTCCATATGACAACAAGTTACTTGAAAACAAAAGTATGCAAACCATTACGCATCCCGGTGCGACCCAGATCCAGATTCATTTCTCGGCATTTGATGTTGAGGGAGACGGCAGCAGCGCCACTTATTCTAAAGACTATGTTGTCATCTATGATGGTGCCGGGACCGAAGTTGAAAAATTCGATAATGACAATTCACCGACAGGTGGGGACGGCTGGTCTGCAACGATTAATGACGATACCGTTAAAATCGCTTTGTCATCAGACACAACTATTAAAGGGAATGGCTATACCATTGATAAAATCAGGGTGTCCTATGAATCCGGTTCCTATTTAATGCAAAACAGGCTGGATGTCGCCAAAGATGCATTGCTCTATGTTCTTGATGAATTCCATGGAAAAATGAATTGGGGATATGCCAGCTATCAGTATACTGGCACATCAGGGAATGGGGCAACCATTAACAGCGCATTGAATCCGAACCTGACCGATGACCAGAACCGGGCTGCCATTACAAATCATGTTGAAAACGAATCGCCAATGTATGGGACACCGCTGGGAGAAGCCCTGCAGGATGTTTTTGAAAAAGGGTATTGGACCAAAAGAAATGCGCTGAACAACCTGTTATGCAGAAAGAATTATATCATTTCAGTTACAGACGGGTTTCCTTCCGATGACACGGACTGGAACAGGATTACCGATGTACATTCTGATGCTCATTTACCTTTCAGTGACTGGGACGGTGATGGCTGGACCTCAGACCCATATCAGCCTCCGACTGACCACAATTACTACGATGATGTCGGGCACTGGATGTATACCCATTCATGGGATGACAAAACTGAAGTAGCCGATCCCGGCAATTCATATGTAAATGTTACGACCCATCATATTGCATTTGGTGCGGACCACCCCTTGCTCAGAGATGCAGCAGGAGAATCCGGCGGAGAATATGTGGTGGCCTATAATAAGGAACAACTGGTTGCTGCCTTTTATGCACTTGCCCTGCAGATGACTGAAGCGGTATCATTTACTTCTCCGGTTGTTTCCATTGATGCTGCCAATAAAATTCAAAATGGTGATGACCTGTACCTGGGGCTTTTCCTTCCCCAGGACAATCAATCCTGGATGGGTAATGTTAAAAAATTTAAGCTTGGGGACGGCAGTGCTGCCAGACCTGATACCTGGATGCTCTATGACGGCAATAATAATGAAGTCATTAACACTGATGGAGAATTTCTTGATAATACAGGGGCATTCTGGGCAGATGATACTGATTCAAACGATTCAGATAACTACGGCAGCTCGGATGTAAGGGAGGACGGAGTTGGAGAAGTGCTGACAGAAAGCCTTGCACAGGATTTCTCCAACGGAACATTTTGGGAAAGACCGATTTATACTTACAATACAGCACTGGATTCCCTGGTAAAGATTAAATGGGATTGTGCCGTCAATATGACCACTGCCCTCGGGGTTGCAGATGACCTGACAAGAGATAAAGTTATCAATTACCTTTACGGATACACCTATGATGCCGATGCAGTCACCCATGCCCCATCTGCGGTAAGAGACTGGGCCCTGGGCAGTATTGTACACTCCAGGCCGGTTGTAATTGATTATTATGATCCCATTAATACCCTTTTGAAACGCCTTATTGTTGTAGGAGCAAATGACGGAATGCTCCATGTCTTTGACGACACCGATCCAGATCCTAACGATCCAAATGTTAATGCCACTGGTAAAGAATTGTTTGCTTTTGTTCCGGAAGATATCCTGCCTATTCTCCAGAATGTCGCACAAAATCCATTCGTGGACACAGTTGATGGACCGATTATACTATACCGTTCCAATAAGGCACCAAAATATCTTATTTTTGGTGAACGCAGAGGCGGCAAAAAATACTGGTGCCTTGATGTGTCAGATAAGGATCCGTTGAACTGGAGTGTTGTCTGGAACTATGAAAACACTGAAATCGCTCAAACATGGTCAGAGCTTTTTGTGGCTTCACTACCGATTTCAATCGTTCCTTCCACCGGTGAGAGGCAATTTAAGGACGTTCTCGTTTTTACCGGCGGGTATGACCCGGAAGAAGACAATTATCCTGAACCGTTTAATGATATTGATAACGATGGAAATCCGTATAAGGATGCCAACAAGACTATTGACGGAACCGAATGGGATAAAAATGATCTGGCCCAGGATATCAACAGCAACAACACTTATGATCTGTACAATCTTGATAAAAATGAATATGGCAGGGGAATCTTTATTGTTGATATTGATGATCCGACCCAGATAACCACTGATGGCTCTAATCAGATTCTTCCCTTTTCTGTTACATATGGTGCAGCAGATACGAGTGATACAAATGGTGCAATCCAAACATTGACTTCAATGAAATTTTGTTTCCCTGCTTCCCCGTCTGTTGTAACCACTTCGTTTCCATATTTATATAAAGCCGGAATTCCACTCACACTTACCGAAGGCAGAAAATCAAATGTGCTCACCACCATCTATGCCACAGACATTTATTCAAATATTTTTAAAATAAACTATTCCTTTGAAATAAATGATGATGTTGATAGTGATGCAAACACATATGGACCTTTTGCAGTTACAACTAATAAATGGGAAGTAAAGCCGGTTTTTTCAGGCAATCCGGGAAGTGACAGCGACAGTGGAGAATTTAATCAAGGACCCGATACCACTGACCAGGGAAGAAAAGCATTTTATCCCCCGGCAATCTCCTGGGGAGGCTCTTGCAGTTATTTTGATGCCGGAAATTACAGGTTTACCGACACCGACTTCTTTGGAACCGATAAAATAGCCTCATTATATTTCGGTACCGGGGACAGGGA
>JAGLNZ010000424.1 GCA_023139225.1 Desulfobacula sp.
TTGCCCTGTTCTGACAGTAAAATAATATATGAGGCAAAAGGGCTGAAGAGGTGTTGATAAAATAAATTTATAGCCTTATTCAAAGGAGATTAATATGAAGCTAAGATATTTTTCACATTCCAGTTTTTTAATCACACTTGATAATGGTACCAGGCTTTTAATTGACCCTTTTCTGGATGGGAATCCCACTTGCCCCGTTAGTGCATCTGATGTTGAGGCTGAATATATTTTGCTCACCCATGGTCATGGAGATCATTTTGGTGACACGATAAGCATTGCAAAAAGATGTGATTCGTTATGTATCTGTGAAAATGAACTTGCCACTTATGTTGCATCAAAAGGCGTCAAAGCGCATAACATGCATATTGGCGGGGCCTATTCATTTGATTTTGGAAGAATCAAATTGACCCAGGCATGGCACAGTTCTGTTACACCCGATAAAGAGTGTATTGGTTCAGCAACAGGTATTATTATATTTATTCAGGATAAAATTATTTACCATATGGGGGATACGGGCTTATTTTTGGATTTGAAATTGATCGGTGAATTGCATGCAATCGATTATTTGCTGGTTCCCATTGGTGATAATTTTACCATGGGAATTGATGATGCGGTTAGAGCCTGTTCTTTTGTTAAACCAGGGTGTGCAATTCCAATGCATTATAATACTTTTGACGTAATCAAGGCTGATCCAATGGATTTTAAAAAAAAGGTTGAAAAGCAGGGTATAAATTGTCAGGTTCTTGAATTTGGCCAGCAGACAAATCTATAAGGATAATTTAAAAGTTTATAAAAATGGAACTGATTAAATGTTTTAAGGCGCTTTCTGACAAGACCCGTCTTCGGCTTTTATATGTATTGCAGAAATATGAACTCAATGTAAATGAAATTGTCCTGGTTGTTGATATGATACAGTCCGGCGTTTCAAGACATTTGAAAATTCTTGTGGAATCCGGACTTTTAACGTCGCGAAGGGACGGAAGCTTCATATACTATTCAGCGGCCAAAAATGATATAACCGGATCTTTGATCAGGTTATTTGATAAAAGTCCCGGCCCCGAAGAGATTTTCCGGATAGATTTGGAAAAAGCCCGTGAAATGATCAAAATCCGTCAAATCAGAACCAAGCGGTTTTTTAAAACCGTAGCCCCCCAGTGGGATCGATTGAAGAAAGAGGTGCTGGGCAATTTTGATCTGAATTCGATTATTAAAAACAAAGTATCATTTCATGGAAATGTTTCAGATCTTGGCTGTGGAACAGGAGAACTCATTGAAATACTGTCCAATGAAGTATTAGATAAGCTTATAGGCATTGACTATTCTCCCGAGATGCTGGAGCAGGCAAGGTTAAGGCTTTCCGGCACCAGCAATGCAGAGTTAAGATTGGGTGAACTTGAATATCTTCCCATGAAAAATCAAGAAATTGATACGGCAATAATGAATATGGTCTTACACCATATCTCACAGCCGGAAATGTCAATTGCTGAAGTTTACAGGGTCCTTAAACCCGGCGGCCTGTTTATCCTGTCTGATTTTGAAAAACATGATCAGGAAAAAATAAAAGAGATCATTGGAGGATCATGGCTTGGATTTGAAAAAGAAAAAATAAAGATCTGGTTGACAGATGCAGGATTTCATCTTAAGGCTATAGATTCTTATCCCGTCAATCACGGGTTGGCGATTAATGTGTTTGAGGCCGAAAAGCCATAAATATAGGAGATATTATGATTATTCCGGTAATTCTTGCAGG
>JAGLNZ010000425.1 GCA_023139225.1 Desulfobacula sp.
TATTACGGCTGGAAGGGATAGAAAGCTTAGGTTCACCCATTGTTGTCTGCAATGAAGAACATCGGTTTATGACGGCTGAACAATTAAGGCAGATTAAGATTGATCCTCTTGCAATTATCCTGGAACCTGTGGGGAGAAATACGGCACCTGCCATCGCCCTTGCAGCTTTGAAGGCAATGGAAAACAAAGAAGACCCAATACTTTTAGTATTACCGGCGGATCATGTGATTGAAAAGGTCATGGAATTTCATACTGCTATACAGGCCGGTAAAAAATATGCTGAAAAAACAAATTTGATAACTTTCGGAATTATTCCAAGATCTCCTGAAACCGGGTATGGATATATAAAAAAAGGAGAATTACTGGAAAAGGATGCAGGCGCCTGCAAAATTGAGCGGTTTGTTGAAAAACCGGATTTGGGAACGGCCAAAGAATATGTTGAGTCCGGATCATATTGCTGGAATTCAGGCATGTTCATGTTCCGGGCTTCTGCAATAATAAATGAGCTTGAGAACCATGTACCGGATCTTATGGTGTCTTGTAAAAAAGCGATAACTTCAGGTGTTCAGGATCTTGATTTTTTCAGGCTGGGCCTTGAAATGTTTCAAAATATCCCTTCTGATTCCATTGATTATGCGGTAATGGAAAAAACGTCAAAAGGAATAATGATTCCTTTTGATGCAGGATGGAATGATTTAGGATCATTTGATGCTCTATGGCAGACGGGTAGAAAGGATAAGGACCTGAATGTTATAAAGGGAGATGTTCTGACCCATGATGTCAAAGAATCCTATATTAATTCTGAAAGCAGCCTGATTGCTGCCGTTGGTATTGAAAAATTTGTTATCGTGGAAACAAAGGATGCTATTTTGGTTTCTCCAAGAGACCGGGTTCAGGACGTTAAAAAAATTGTCAAGAAATTAAAGGATCTCAACCGGGATGAATCTGTTACCCACAGAAAAGTTTACAGACCTTGGGGCAGTTATGAAACCATCGATATTGAACCCAGGTTCCAGGTGAAAAGAATTACAGTAAAACCCGGAGCAAAGCTTTCGCTGCAAAAACATTTTCACCGCGCAGAACATTGGACGGTGGTTTCCGGGGCAGCCATCATCACCAAGGGTGAACAGCAGATCTTTCTTAAAGAAGATGAATCCACCTATATCCCTTTAGGAACTTTGCATAGATTAGAGAATCCCGGGAAAATTTCTTTGGAACTCATTGAAGTTCAGTCCGGCTCATACCTGGGTGAGGATGATATTGTCAGATTTGACGATGTTTACGGAAGAAAAAAGGATTGATATAAAAAATGATCAATTCGAATAGTCGCCCCGGTTGAATTTTATCTGTTCGACCTTTACGGTGGTCATCAATTGGGTGAGGATATCTTTTAAATCATTGCCGGGTATCGTATTCTCTTCAAACTCCTGTGCCAGGGTCTTTGTCTCGTTAAATACCTGTTCAAGGATATTGTAGGCCTGTTTTAAGGTTTTGTCAGGATCTTGAAGCAAGGATGCATATGTTTCAAGCAAAGTTAAAGAAGCTGCAAGTTTTTTGTAAACTTCAATTTGGTTAAATTCAAGGTTTAATTGTTGTGTCTTAAAGGGGGCTTCAATTTCCCTAAGCCGTGCCGTTTCTTTCAAAGCAGTATTGCTGCTGCCTTCTTTAATTTGATTTGCCAGGATATCATCAAAGGAACCATTTCTTTTTTGAGAGGATTTCTTCTGCTTGATATCCGGTTCAACCGAAGATATTTTATTAATGTTTGCTATTTTGGGATTAATTCCATTCATAAAGCAGCTCTTTAGTGACAAAAAGTATTGCAAATCAAAGAAAAATATTTCAAACTACTCTTTCAATAAATATACGTAATCTATAATTGTAATGTCAAGATTAATTACGGAGCCTGTTCATGACTGATGACATATTACAAAATATGAAAGGAAAATTTCTGCTTGCCATACCGGGGCTTCCCGATCCCAATTTTGCCCAGACCGTGACATGCATGTGTGAACATAATGAATCCGGTGCTCTCGGGTTTATCGTGAATAAAGTGCATCCGCTTCTAACAGGAAGGGAATTGTTTGAGGATTTGAATATCACATGCGACAAGAGTGTAGATGCGCTTGAAATTTATCTTGGCGGGCCGGTACAGCCCAGCGGGGTGTTTGTCCTTCATGGTCCTCCCTTTGACTGGAATGAAAGCCTGAAAGTTGCAGACTGGCTGGCTTTGAGTAATTCAAGAGATATCCTTGAGGCAATTGCGCTTCAAAAAGGCCCCAAATCCTTTATGATTATTCTAGGATGTGCGGGATGGGGGCCAATGCAACTGGATAATGAGTTGACTGATTCAGCCTGGTTGGCCTGTCCAATCTCTGAAGAAGTCATTTTTTTGACCGGTACGCAATTGAAATATGAAAAAGCCATGATGATGATATATTGATTTTTTCCTGCCAAAATGATGACAAATAAAATAACGCCTTTAAATTCCATTGAAAAAATAATTAATGATATCCTGACGATTTTTAAGCTGGTTGAACAAGTCCCGCAAATGAATGACAGCTCATTTAATGAGTATCAGGAAATTTGTCGGCATATTCCGGAGTATATCCGTTCCCGGCGCCTGAAAATAGCCGTTGTCGGGGTTATAAAGTCTGGAAAAAGTACATTTGTCAATTCTTTGGTTGGAAAGGAATTGGTGAAAAGAGGGGCCGGCGTTATCACCTCAATTACCACAAGAATTCAGAAAGGCAGGAAAAACCAGGCCAATCTTTATTTTAAATCCTGGGATGACATTAATTCTCAATTACAAAAAGCCCTGTTATTATTTCCCGATGACGGTCTGGATAATAAATCAGGGAATAAATTGTTGGATGATTTTGATATCAGACGTAAAAAAGACAGGGAATATTTAAAAAAAGTATATCAAACACTTATCAGTGATTTTCCTGTCACAAAAGAGGGTATCAGTCCTGAAACTCTTTTAATCAAACATGCACTTCTGGGGTTTGACACCTGCAAAAACCTGGTTCAGGCTGATGAAACCACCCTTTGTTATGAATCAAGAGAGTTTGATAAACACAAAATTTTTACGTCTGATCCAAATATTGCTTTCTACGTCAAGGATGTCTGTCTTAATGTGTTTGGCAAAGTAATAGATCCAAATATAGAAATTGCCGATTGCCAGGGTGCGGATTCAACCGACCCTGCCCAGTTGGCTCAAATTTTAACATATCTTGAGTCATCAAATCTGATTGTCTATTGCATCAGCTCTCGAACCGGGTTGAGGCAGTCTGATATTACATTTTTAAAACAGATTAAAAATTTAGGCTTGCTTGATAATATTCTTTTTATCAATAATTGTGATTTAACCGAGCATGAAAATATTGATAATCTGATTAAAATAGAAACCGGTATTCGAGACAACCTTGAATTTTTAGAGATTCAACCCAAAATCTTTTCTTTTTCTTCTCTTTATAATCTTTTTTTAAAACTTGAATCAAAATTGACTAAAAAGGATTTAAAAAGACTTAATTTATGGCGTGAAGAAAAAAAAATGGTTCAATACTGTGATTTAAAAACAGATGAATTTACTTCTTTTTTTAAACAGGTGATTGATAATAACCGATATGAACTTTTGATTTCAAATCATTTAAAGCGGCTTGGCATTATCATTGGGCAACTGGATCAACGGGCAGATATTTTCCTTGATTTGCTGTCTTCGGACAAACTAAAGGAAGATAAGGCCATAGAGAACTTAAGTCGCCTGCACCAAAATGCATCCCGTTTAGAATCCATTGTGTCAAATTCTATTAAAGGAGCTGTCTCCGGTTTAAAAGAGGAGATAGGATTAAATTTAAAAAAAGTTTTTGTTCAGGATGAAAAACTTATCTTAAAAAAAGCCCAAGACTATATTAGAACCGCCAGCCTTGATGTTGAACAATACAGATCCGTGGCAAAGGAATCAGGGTTTAACCAGATTTTATACTTATTGTTTCAGGATTTTAAACGCAAGCTGGATTTATATGTTATTGAAGAGATTAAGCCCCAATTAAAAAGCTTTGTTGAGGCTCAGGAAGAAAGAATCACATCATACTTTCAGTCTTTGTTTGATTCATATCAGATCGATTTGTTAAAACTCGATAATTATTTGCAATTTGAAGATGCATCCAAACTAACACAACAACAAAACGATTTTACTGCTTCTGTGGATATTAATAATATAAAAAAAATAATAGGCCTTCAATTACCGGCCAGGGTTTTTGAGGCACAATACACACCCAGAATCAAGGCCAATATAATCACGGGTTTTTGCCTGCAAACACTGTCGCAAATATTTTTTGCATTATCTAATTCAAGATCCGGATTTTCATTTTCTCCCGGCCTGGAGAAAGCAGTCGTGAAAATTAAAAAAGAAAACCAAAAGGTCATAAAAGATCAATTTGAACAATACCACATAAGCCTGAGAAAAGACTATTTCCTGCCTTTGATTGATGCTGCCACAAGGGATTTCAAAGAAAAAATAAATGAACGTTTTGGCCGGTATCATTCTTTTAAAGAAGAGATTGAGCATGTTTTTAGCTTAAAACATTCGGAAAAAAAAGGTCAAAAAAAGAAAGTATTATCTATAAAACAGCGAATTCAAACGGTGGCGGGTGACTTGGCATCATACTCAGAAATATCATGGAAATAAGTTTTAAGAAAACTATTGAAAAATAAAAAATATATGATATTACAGGGTAACTATTTTCTAGTAACTTTACTTAAAAAAAAGTGCAGGCAATGAAAATATACGGTTCAAATAATAAGCAAATGCACCAGATGAATGAAAACGAGGTTTTTCTTTTGCGCCTTCACCTTTTAATCGTAATTGTCAAAGCTTCCCTGAAGGGTTATCCCATTGGAAAGTTCAGAAAGAAAGCCGCCCTTGACATTGTATCCTCTGTTCACAAACTCATTTCAAATCTTGATATATCATTTTTAAACCTGAATACATCTTCACACCTTTTTAAGGAAAGGGTGAAGCTTTTAAGTGTAATGGGTACCGCCATCATCAGTGAAGACTATCCATTGGGAATTCACAGAAGACAAGCTGTGCTGGATAATATTGAGATGATCACCGAGTATGCTTTCCCCCAAAAAAATCTGAAATTATTCCATGAGGTACTCAAAGTAGCATAATATTTTTCAAGGAGGTTTTATCATGATTAGCAATGTTAAGATACTGGTTGTTGATGATGATACCCTGATCAAAAATTTAACGGTAACTGCGTTGACGTATTGTGTGAACAGGGAAGTAAAATCCTTTGATAACGCGATACTTGCCTGGGAGTATATCAATCAGGGCAATGAGGTTGATATCGTGATTTCAGATGTTGACATGCCGGATATGAACGGATTTGAATTGATGAGCAAGGTCAGGGAAAAATACCCGGAGAAAATTTTTATCATCATGTCCGGTGTGTCGGACTATGAGCGAAGATCACAAAAGGCCGGAGCAGATGCATTTTTAGCAAAACCCTTTGAAATCAACGATCTTTTCAGTATTGTTCAATACTTTGTTGTTGACCGGGCTTAAGCATAGTCCTCTTTTTTAATTTCGTTGTCAACGTATTCGGATAATTGGTCCGGGGTTATATCAAGGTTGCAGAAAAGTTTGTTTTCCAGGTTCAAGGTGTTTGCCCACATGATTTGAATACGGTCTTTAAACTCTTTTCTGGTTCCATACCGTAATTTGATATATTCAAGCCTTTTATTTAAGGACACCACCTTATCATGCAATACCCTTTTATCAGAATAATTGACTATTTCCTGCTCCGAAGCAGGCGAATCGTTTCCATAGGAATCCAGAATAACGTGCTGACGTATGATATCCCCTACTTCGGGATATCCAAGCTTGGTTAACATCAGGCCGCCTGTTTCGGAATGGCTCTCTTTTGTATCAAAGCTTCTGGTTTTTGTGATATCGTGAAGCAAAGCTGCTGAAGTGGCCAGTCGGGTATCAAGATTGGGAAAGTGGTTTTTAAGTTTTAGACATAAGAATAGTGCAATATTGGAAACCATGATAGAGTGATCAATAATATGATCCATCATATCCATCTTTTTTATCAGTTTAAAACATTCTGTTTTAGATGGTATGTTCATAGACCCCTAATATAATCAGGTTAAATTATTATAAATGATAAAATAGTATTGAAGTTATACCCCTTACTGTTATTATAGAAAAGGATTTTCTTAAAGGCAGTGATAAGATTAAAATGTTAAAAATTATTATTTCAGGCGGACAGACCGGGGCGGACAGAGCAGCACTTGATGTTGCCATTAAATTCAATATTGAACATGGCGGATGGATTCCAAAGGGCCGAAGGACGGAAAAAGGGCCTTTGCCGATGAAATATCAATTGAATGAAATGGATACAAGTGATTACAGGGAAAGAACAAGGCAGAATATCATTGATTCCCATGGTACCGTTATTATTTCACGTGGCAAACTCACCGGGGGCTCTATGCTTACCCGGAGTTTTGCAAAAGATGCCGGCAGACCGAATTGTTATCTTGATTTGTTAAAGACTGATGAATTTGAGTCAGCCATTATTTTAAAATCTTTTATCATGGAAAATGAAATTCAAATTTTGAATGTAGCAGGCCCCAGACTGAGCCATCATCCAGGGATTTACATGGATGTAAAAACGATTCTTGAAACCATGCTCTACCTGATTTTTATGGATACACGCCAAGACCAGCTTTTCAAAGAACACATTCCAACAGGCCTCATTAAAGAGGATTTTCCTCAAACCACAGAAGAAGCTGTTGACTTGATTTGTGAAGATTTACCATTAAAAACTAAAACGTTTATTGCAAAATTAGAAGACCATGACATCCATATGCTTTATTTTACCATGCTGGAATATGTAAGACGCAGGACCGGATTTGATATGGAAAACAAAAAACTTTTTAAGGATTGTTTCGATGGGATGGAAGATGACAGGTGTACCATTGAAGATGCAGTTATGCAGATTTTAAAACTATTAAAACAGTATCTTGAAAAAGATCATATATTGAGAATGGTGAAATGATACCCATTCGAGATACTCAAGTCTCCGATTGTTTTCCTGTCGTGACTTATATCCTCATGGGAATTAACCTGCTGGTATTTTTTCTGCAGATTCAAACCGGATTTGATAATGAAGTCTTTTTTTATTCTTACGGGTTGGTTCCGGCAAAATATACGGTTCATGAGATGTCGAAACATTTTTCAATGGGAAATCAGTTGTTTTCCATTTTTTCATATATGTTTCTGCATGGTGGGTTTTTACATTTTATTGGGAATATGTGGACTTTATATATTTTTGGGGACAATGTCGAAGAACATTTCGGTTCGTTAAGATTTTTAGGGTTTTATTTGATTTGCGGTATTATTTCAGGGCTTTCCCATTTTTTTTTAAATCCCGTATCAATGGTGCCGACCATTGGTGCAAGCGGGGCTATTGCCGGTGTAATGGGTGCTTATTTCCTGCTGTATCCAAAATCACGGATTCTAACCCTTATTCCCATCATCATCATACCCTGGTTTGTTGAAATTCCGGCATTTATTTTTCTCGGGATCTGGTTTTTAATTCAGTTTTTAAATGCAGCAGGCGCAGGCGCTTCCTCGGGTATTGCCTGGTGGGCACATATTGGAGGATTTATAGCTGGGCTTGTATTGGTTAAGCTTAACAAAAAACTGCCCAAAACAGGTACAGGGAAGAAGATCAGCCAGTTTACCGCCAAAAAGAGAACGCCAAGACTTCAAATGATTGTTACACAAGGCCGCCCGGATACTCCGGATCTTTACGGAAATATTGATATTACATCCATTGAAGCCATTGCCGGTACCCAAAAAATGGTGACTATTCCCTGGGGATTTTATAAACCCCTGTACAGAGTTAAAATTCCTGCCGGGGTAAAACACGGAACCAGGTTAAGACTTTCCGGAATGGGTAAATCCGTTCCTGAAGGAATGAAAGGGGACATGTATCTTACAGTGAAGGTTAAAAATGCTATTTAAAAAAATTATAAAAATAATTATCTGGCTTTGCCTGCTGTTTACAATTGTCTGTCTTTGCCTGTTTAT
>JAGLNZ010000426.1 GCA_023139225.1 Desulfobacula sp.
ATGCAGTTTGAAAAAGATGAACAGGGTAATATGACGCCATTGCCGAAACCAAGTATTGATACGGGCCTGGGTCTTGAAAGAGTGATTTCTGTTCTCCAGGGGGTTCCCACAAATTATGACACGGATCTGTTTGTTCCCATCATGGAAAAAGTAGGGGAGCTTTCCAATAAGAAACGGCATGAGTCTGACCTTGTAGAAGTTGCCATGAAAGTCATTGCAGATCATTCCAGGGCATCTGCTTTTTTAATTTGTGACGGGGTGATGCCTTCCAATGAAGGACGCGGGTATGTACTGCGTCGCATCATGAGGCGGGCTATCCGGTATGGAAGAAGTATCGGGCTTGTTAAACCTTTCATGCATGAGACGGTTCACACGGTTTTTACGATCATGGATGAAGCCTATCCAGAGCTTAAAGAATCTGCTGCATTTATTCTGAATGTTGTAAAAAATGAAGAAGATAAGTTTCGGCAAACCCTTGATACCGGGATGAAACTTTTAGAAGTCACTATTGATGGGATCAAATCACAAAACAAGTCCATGATCCCCGGAGATGTGATTTTCAAACTCTACGATACATTCGGATTCCCTGTGGACATCATTGTCGATCACGTCAAAGAAATGGATATTGATCTTGATATGGACGGGTTTGAGAGGAATATGGCGGAACAAAAGGCAAGATCCAGGTCCACTAAAAAATTTGCAGGTGTGGGTGTTGCTTATAGAGCCCTGACCTCAAAAGGTGTAAAGACTTCTTTTGAAGGCTATGACAATCTTGAAGGAAGATCCCAAGTCCTCATAATTGTCAAAGATGACAAGGAAATTGAAACAGCCAGACAGGGTGATACCATAGAAATAGTCACCGCTTCGACAGTTTTTTATGCAGAATCCGGCGGCCAGGCAGGGGATGCTGGAGGATTTGAAAATGAAAATTGTATCATCACCATTACGGATACGGTAAAAGATCCCACCGGGCTTTTTATCCATAAAGGTATGGTTGAAAAAGGTGAGGCTAAAAAAGGGGATACATTTACACTTAAGGTGGATGTATTCAAAAGACAAAATACAGGCTTGAATCATACTGCCACCCACATTCTTCACTCGGCCTTAAGAAAAGTTTTGGGGGACCATGTAAAGCAATCGGGTTCCCTTGTGACAGACACTAGATTAAGATTTGATTTTACCCATTTTTCATCCATTTCCACACAAGAATTCCAGGCCATAGAAAATGAGGTCAATTTAAGGATTCGTGAAAACCATCTAATCGAGACCAAAGAGATGGACATGGATGAGGCGGTTAAGAAAGGTGCCACCGCCCTGTTTGAAGAAAAATACGGGGATGTGGTAAGGGTTGTATCCCAGGGGTCGTTCTCTCAGGAGCTTTGCGGGGGAACCCATACAAAACAATCCGGTGATATAGGCCTGTTTAAAATCCTGTCGGAAGGCGGGATCGCCTCGGGTGTTAGAAGGATCGAAGCTGTGACCGGCCAGGCAGCGCTTGATACCGTTCACAAGGATCAGCGTCTGATTGATGCTTCAGCAGGCCTGTTAAAAGGGGCAAAAGAGGATGTGGTATCAAAGATTGAGGCAGTATTAAAGGATAAGAAGAATCTTGAAAAAGAACTTGAAGCCTTAAAAGCAAAAATGGCGTCAAAATCTGTTGAAAACATTGATGATATTATCAGGGAAATCAACGGGGTTAAAGTGATTTCAAAACGGGTGGAGATTGAAAATCCGTCCCAGTTAAGAGATCTGGCTGATAAATTCAAAACAAAAATCGGCTCCGGGGTCGTTCTTCTAGGCGCCCAATCCAACGGGAAAGCCTTATTGATTTCTATTGTAACCAAGGATTTGACAAAAAAGTATAAAGCAGGTGATATTGTAAAAGCCGCTGCAAAAATAGTGGGCGGAGGTGGCGGCGGTCGTCCTGATATGGCCCAGGCCGGCGGTACAAAACCTGAAAATCTTGATAAGGCACTTGAATCAGTATTTAAAACTATGTCATGACCGCATATTTCATAAGACGATTGCTTTTAGTGATACCGACATTCATCGGTATCACTATTATGGTCTTTACCATCACTCGTTTTGTGCCCGGAGGCCCTATTGAAAGGATCATCTCCGATACAAGGGCCATGCAGACAGGCCACGCGGGCTCATCTTC
>JAGLNZ010000427.1 GCA_023139225.1 Desulfobacula sp.
CAGGCCCGGGGAGCGACCAGCCCCTTTCCCGGGAACAAATCCAGAAATTAAAAGAATATTACGGGTTTGATAAACCTGTGTTAACCAGCTATTTTATCTGGTTAGGTAAAGTGTTGAGAGGAGATCTTGGCCAATCCACACGATATTATGATCCGGTATGGGATATGATAAGAGAACGGATTCCCATCTCCCTTTATTTTGGTATCTTAAGCCTGATCATGATTTACGGGGTGTGCATCCCCCTCGGCATTGCAAAGGCCATCCAGCATAAAACCTCCTTTGATAATATCACATCCATCATTATTTTTATGGGCTATGCCATCCCCGGATGGGTGGCAGGCGTATTCATGCTGGTTTTGTTTGCATCCAATTATGATGTGTTTCCTTTGGGCGGGCTTGTGTCCGAGCTGTTTTACGAGATGACTCTGTTTGAAAAAATTCTGGATATTGCCTGGCATACCATTTTACCTTTGTTTTCCTATGTTATCGGTTCTTTTACCGTGATGACGCTTTTGATGAAAAATACCCTGATGGATAACCTGTCTTCCGATTATGTCAGAACAGCCATTGCCAAAGGGCTTCCCTTTAAAAAGGCTGTATTGAATCATGCCATGCAAAACAGCCTGATTCCCCTGGCCACCAGTTTTGGAAATAATATCTCCATTCTTTTAATGGGATCTTTTTTAATTGAAAAAGTATTCAATATCAACGGCATGGGGCTTTTGGGATATGAATCCATCCTTGACCGGGATTACCCGGTGGTCATGGGTATCCTTGTTATCTCCTCTCTCTTGTTCATGATCGGTAATATTCTATCTGATATCTGTGTTGCGCTTGTTGATCCCCGGGTGAGGTTTAAATGATATCTTTAAATCCCGTCACCATAAAAAAGATCAAACGGTTTACCTCCATTAAAAGAGGATTCCGGTCATTTGTTATTCTCTTTGTAATGATTTTCATCTCTTTTTTCGCCGAGGCCTTTATCAACTCAAGGGCATTGCTGGTCTATTATAACGGCAGGCTTTATTTGCCAACCTATACAAATATGATCCCGGGCTCTGTTTTTAACCTTGGCTATGAGTATGAAACAAATTACAGGGATCTTAAAATTAAATTTCAAAAAGAGATCTCATCCAATTTTGTCATCATGCCGCCTGTTCCCTACAACCCTTACGAGAATGATCTCAAACTCAATTCTTATCCGCCGTTCCCTCCCTCTTTTAAGGAAAAACATTTTCTGGGAACCGACAATGTGGGAAGGGATATACTTGCCCGCCTTGTCTATGGATTCAGGACCGCAATTATTTTTTCCTTTGTCCTTTTGATCATGAATTATAGCGTCGGTATTACCATTGGCTGTTCCATGGGATATTTCGGGGGCAAATTTGATTTAATTTTTCAGCGGATCATCGAAATCTGGAATAATATCCCGTTTTTATACGTGATTATTATTATTGCATCCATTGTGATTCCCAATTTTATGATTCTGCTTTTAATCATGGCATTTTTTGGATGGATCGGTATTACCTGGGTCATGCGAACCATGACCTATAAGGAAAAAGAAAGGGAATATATCCTGGCGGTGCGTTCCCTTGGAGCCTCCCATGCCAGGATCATATTCAAACACATTATTCCCAACACCATTTCCGTGATCGTGACCTATGCGCCCTTTGCCATTTCCGGGGGGATTGTCGCTTTAACCTCCCTTGATTACCTGGGGTTCGGGCTGCCTGCCCCGACACCTTCCTGGGGGGAATTGCTGTCACAGGGGTGGCAGAACATGGAAGCCTGGTGGATTGTCTCTTCTGTTGTAGCAGCGCTTGTCATAACCCTTATGACCGTCACCTTTATCGGCGAAGGCATAAGAGAAGCCTTTGATCCGAAACTGCACACCATTTATGAGTGAACATGTTAATACACTTTCCGCTTGGAAAAACCTTTTCCAAGCACATTAAAGGTGTTTTCCGTAATCAAGAATGCATCCGGATCAATGGCAAATACAATTTCCTCGATTCGCTTGATCTGGAAGGTATTGGCAATCGTCAGGATGACATCTTTTTGTCTGCCGCTGTATGCCCCTTCTCCTTTTAAAAAGGTTGCACCCCTTTTCAGTTTTTTCATGATTTCATCTGTAATCTGTCGGGGATTATTTGAGATGATAAAAATCATTTTTCTCTGGTTAAACAAGGTCATGAAATATTCAATTACCTGGGATGTGATATAACTTGTGGCCATGGAATATAAAATTAAATCCGTGGCAAGTGTTCCAAAAGAAAAAAGAAATAAGACAAAATTAAAACCAAAATTATATGTTCCGATGCGAATGCCGAATTTCTGGTTTAAAATAACTGAAATAATATCATTGCCGCCGGCAGATCCCAGGGAACGAAAGATAATACCGGCACCGGCCCCTATGATGGCTCCGCCGGCAAGACTTGCCAGCACCAGATCCTTAACAGGGATTTCAAACCAGATAAAATCAATAACCAAAGTTAAAATAATGGCACCGTAAAGACTGTACAATAAAAAGCGCTTACTGATGAACACCCATCCTAAAATAATTACGGGAATATTTAAAATAAAATACCAGATACCCGGGGTGAGAGACTGTGTATAATAATAAAGCAAAATTCCCGCACCTGAAAACCCGCCGGTAATCATTCCGTTGGGTATGATTATGGCTTTAAGCCCGATGCCCAGGATAATACTTCCCAGGGTGATCAAAAAAAGATTCCAGGGGACTGAATAGCTTATATTTTGTAATTTCATTGATTCTTCCTCATTTTTTGAAAAACGATTCTAATAATACAAAACAAACAGGAATGCAACATTTTTTTCAAAGGAAGCAAAAAAAGGACTTCTTGCACACTTAACAGAATTCGTGTTAAGTTTTTGATATCTTTTCTGCCCTGTAAAATCAGGTTAACCTGAACATAAAGGATTGTCTTTTGCCCGACATGATGGATAACAAACTTATACTTCCTTCGGAATCCGATATCAAACGGGTTTTAAAGTTTGATATCAAAGAGCTTCCAAGCTTTTCTCCCGTGATGGCCAAACTGCTTTTGATCTGCAGTGATGAAGATGCATCCATAAAAGACCTTTCCAAACTCGTGGAAACAGATCCTGGAATTTCAGCCAGGGTGCTGAGCATAGTAAATTTTGCATTGTATGGTCTGAGACAAAAAGTAACGGCTGTTTCCGAGGCTGTTGTCTATCTCGGGTTTGATGAGGTGAGAAGGCTTGCTCTCGGGGTTACGGTTTTTGAAAAAATGTTTAAACCGGGAAAGAAAAAATTATTTGACAGGATTTTTTTCTGGCGGCACTGCCTTTGTGTGGCTGCCCTGAGCATGGCCATTGCAGAAGAAATCCAATATTCAAGGCCTGGAGAAGCATATATCAGCGGACTTTTGCATGACATCGGCAAGATTTTTTTTGATCTTCAGGGATGTGTCAACTATGACGATTTTATCACCAATGTGGCAAACTCCACAGGCCAGATGATCACCCATGAAAGGCAGCTTATGGGTATGGGGCATGACGATCTGGGAGCCTATTACAGTTCTTTGTGGCATCTGCCCGACCCCCTTGTCTTAACAATAAAATATCACCATCAGCGATATGAACACCTGGATTTTTCCAAAGAAGCAGCCCAACTTATTTCCATTGTTTCCCTTGCCAATTTTTTGGCCTGGACCCAGGGCATGGGGTCTGTTGATATCGTCCGGCCCCCCATTCTCCAGCCTGAAATTGAAAAAAATATAGACTTTAGCAAAATTGATTTCATAAAAGTTATCAATCGTGTAGACAGGGAAATGGAAAATACGTCAAAATTTTATGGTTTTGTTTTTCCTTCTTCCAACCAGTTCCGGGAGAATCTGCTCAGGGCAAATCTCAAGCTGTGCAGTATCAATACAAGCTATTATTATTTTAGGGGGAAGCAGTCCAAAACCGTGGATGTTTCACAGATAAAAGCCAGCATGACCACCCCCCACAGAAGCCTTGACCCAGAGGAGATTATCACCTCCACGCTAAAGGCTATTTATAAGGATTTCAAGTTTAACAGGCTCTATGTTATGGGGGTGACAAAAAACCTCAGGAGCCTTAAAGTAGTTGAATTCCTTGATGCGACAGGTATCAAAATGGACTTAAAGTCAATTGAAATCCCTCTCAACAGGAGTTCGGGCGGGTTTATCCGCTGCCTGAGAAAGCAAAAGCCTGTGATGATTACCGGCAAAACTTTGGGTGAAAAAAAGGCTTTGGACAAATTTAAAATCAAGGAAATGGTCATCGTGCCGTTCTGTAGTCATAATAAGGTTATCGGTATCCTCGGCATGGACAATATTGTTTCAAAAAAAGCCATCGCGCCCGATGTATTTTCTTCCATTGCCATAGTGGCCAATGAGCTTGGCATAGCCATGGAGAATGCCGGTACTTACAAAGAGGCAAAAGCAGTTTCCCTCAAGGATGGACTCACAGGCCTTTTAAACCGTATGGCCATTGACAAGCTGCTTGCAAAATCATTCAGAAAGGCTGTGGACGGAAATAATGATCTGGCTCTCGTGATGATAGACGTGGATTACTTTAAGAAGTTTAATGACAAATTCGGGCACCAG
>JAGLNZ010000428.1 GCA_023139225.1 Desulfobacula sp.
ATCTGGGTGTTCCTGGAAATCCTGGCGGATAATTCCGTGGGAAGCCCCACTGCCTCGTCAAAGGAATTGGTGTGAAGGCTCTGGGTGCCGCCAAGCACTGCGGACAGGCACTCAAGTGTGGTCCTGACAACATTGTTATAGGGATCCTGCTGGGTCAGGCTCCAGCCCGACGTTTGACAATGGGTCCGAAGCATTGTTGATTTTGGATTTTTCGGGTTAAACTGCGCCATGAGCTCCGCCCACAAAAATCTGGCAGCTCTCAGCATGGCGATATCCATGAAAAAGTTCATGCCGATCCCGAAAAAGAAAGAGAGCCTCGGGGCAAATTTATCAATATCAAGACCGGTAGCAAGGGCAGCCTTGACATACTCAAGACCGTCGGCCAGGGTAAAGGCGGTCTGAAGAACCGAATCAGCCCCAGCCTCCATAATGTGATACCCGCTGATGCTGATGGTATTGAACTTTGGCATATTATCCGAACAAAACCCTATGATATCGGAAATAATTCTCATGGAAGGGGTCGGCGGATAAATATAGGTGTTCCGGGTCAAATATTCTTTTAAAATATCATTTTGAATGGTTCCCATGAGCTGGTCATGTTTTACGCCCTGCTCCTCTGCCGCAACAATATAACCTGCAAGGATTGGCAGGACCGCGCCGTTCATGGTCATGGAAACAGACATCTGATCTAAGGGGATCTTGTCAAACAATAATTTCATATCTTCGACAGAGTCGATGGCAACCCCTGCTTTTCCAACATCGCCTGTAACCCTTGGATGATCGGAATCATATCCCCTGTGGGTGGCAAGATCAAAGGCAACAGACAATCCCTTTTGCCCTGCTGCCAGATTCTTGCGATAAAAGGCATTGGATTCTTTGGCTGTTGAAAATCCGGCATATTGGCGAATGGTCCAGGGACGGCCGGCATACATGGTGGCCATAGGCCCTCTTACAAAGGGATCGAATCCGGGCAAATTATCAATAAATTCAACATTTTCAAGATCTTTTGCAGTATATAAGGGTTTGATATCTATCCCTTCCGGGGTCTTTCTTGTTAACGATTCAAGGGGTTTGCCCCTTAGCTGCTTTGCGGCAAGCTCTTCCCATTTATTCAGATCAGACATTTGAGACATGGTTATCCTCCGGTCTAATTTAAGTTTTAATTCAAGTTTTATCTTTCACACAGCTCAACAAGGACTCCTGATGTAGCCTTGGGGTGTAAAAATGCGATTTTTGCTCCACCCGCGCCTATACGGGGAGTTTGATCTATGAGGGCAATCCCTTTTTCTTTAAGTTCTGCAAGGGCCTGTTCTATATTTTCAACCCGGAAAGCCACATGCTGAATACCTTCGCCTCTTTTTTCAATATATTTGGCAATGGGGCCGTCTTTAGACGTGGATTCCAAAAGCTCAACCTCGCTTTCCCCCACAGGTAAAAAAGCCGTAGTAACTTTTTGTTCTTCAACCGTTTCTTTCCCCTCTAATTGCAATCCCAAAGCATCTATCCAGAAATTCTTTTTTTCATCAATGCTTGAGACGGCAATTCCAATGTGATCTATTTTAAGTATTTTCATTTTGTTATCTCCAAGATTAATCCATAAAATTACAATCATTATCTATAGATGGTTCAAACGCTGAAAGTCAACTATAAACTGGTTAGGCCCGCCCAAAATCATTAAAATCAAGCAACAGGTTTAACTATTATACTGCTGACCTCGAATGCAATCGTGTTTGCATTCGTTGACGGGTATCAATAGATCTGCTATCGTTGTTACACGCTGTTTTGTTTAGCAATTTCATGAATTCGATTATCTTATCTTTATTTTTGAAGAACTAAAAGGATACGACATTGAAAAACTCAGACAATCCTGCCATTCTTGTTGTAGACGACTCAAATTTTATCAGGACAGCTGTAAGAAAAGTCCTTGAATCAGAAGGGTTCCAGGTTTACACGGCTGATGACGGGGTACAGGCATTAAACCTGCTTACAAAAGCAAATGCACCTGAAATTAATATTGTCCTGACAGATTTGAATATGCCCAATATGGACGGAGAGCAGCTTTGTATCAGAGTAAAGGCTGACGAAAAGCTCAAATTCATACCGGTTATATTTCTGACCTCCCAGGCCAATCAAAAGACAGAATCCATTATTTTTAAAGCCGGGGCCAGTGATTTTATTGCCAAGCCATTTATCCGGGAACTGCTGGTGGCCAGGATATCAGTACATCTTCAAAGCCAGGTGTCAAAAAAATACCTTGTAGAACTTATTGAAGAACAGACCAACCATCTAAAACAGGCAAAAGATGACGCAGAAACAGCCAATGTTGCAAAAAGCTCGTTCCTGGCAAATATGAGTCATGAAATCCGAACACCGATGAATGCTATTATGGGTTT
>JAGLNZ010000429.1 GCA_023139225.1 Desulfobacula sp.
ATCCTGGATTTTTCAAAAATCGAAGCCGGAAAAATGGAACTTGAAATCATTGATATTGATCTGGGTAAAACCCTGCATGACATCAGCCAGATTATGGCCACCAAAGCCCAGGAAAAAAATATTGAACTTGTCTGCCTGATAGAAGAAAATGTTCCCAATTTTTTAAAAGGCGATCCCACAAGGCTTCGCCAGATCATTATCAACCTTTCCGGCAACGCTATTAAATTCGTAGAAAAAGGGGAAGTCCTTCTCAGGGTCTCTTTTGTAGAAGAGAAAAAGAACAGGATAACCTTAAGATTTGAAATCATTGATACTGGAATCGGTATTTCCAAAGAAAAAATCAACAGGTTATTCATGTCTTTTTCTCAGGTTGATGCCTCCACCACAAGAAAATACGGCGGGACAGGTTTAGGCCTGACAATCTCCAAACAGCTTGCCGAGTTAATGGGGGGTGAAATCGGAGTTGAAAGCACTGAAGGAGAAGGGTCTAATTTCTGGTTTACAGCCTGTTTTGAAAAACAGACCGGCATCAAAAACAAAAGACACAAGATCCCCTTAAAAATCAAAGCACTGAAATGCCTGGTGGTTGATGATACCGATTCCTGCAGAAAAGCCATGGCCCGGCATCTGTCTTCACTGGGATGCCATGTTGACAGCGCCCAGAACACCACCATGGCCATGGAAAAACTCATGGATGCGAACCTGCATAAAAAACCTTTTGATACCATCTTTATCGATATGGAAATGCCCAATATTGACGGGAAAAAATTTGCCGAGAGCCTTCTGAAAGATCCGAATATAAAAGATATCAACCTGATTCTCATGACCTATGCGGGAAAAAGACTGGATAAAACCACTTTAAAGTCATTGGGGTTTAACGCCCAAATCGCAAAGCCAGTCTATCGCGGCCATGTTCTCGAATGTTTAAAGGATCTGCATGGTTTTGTTTCCCGGGAGAAAAAAATCGAAACAAGATTTGGTATTGAAGAACCCAAAGCCGCTGCCCAGGATGCGCCAGGCAAGCTGGATATCCTTTTGGCCGAAGACAATAAGATGAACCAGAAAGTGGCCGTAAATATGCTTAAAAAACTGGGCCACACCATTACCATTGCTGAAAATGGAAAACAAGCTGTTGAACTGTTTATGGAAAAGGACTTTCACCTTATTTTAATGGACGGCCAGATGCCGGTCATGGATGGTTTAGAAGCAACCAAAGCTATCCGGGACATAGAAAAAAACAAGGCCGGATCAAAAGACCATATCCCTATTATTGCATTGACCGCAAATGCCATGAAAGGAGACAGAGAACGGTTCCTTGACTCCGGGATGGATGATTATATTACAAAACCCATCAAGAAAAAAGCCCTGGAAGATGCCATTATCGCCTGTACTGCAAGCGAAACCGCCATTGAAAAGCCTGTACTAAAAGGTGAGATTATTGATCTTGAGGAATTGATTAAGACCATGAATGGAAACAAGAACCTGGTCAAGGAATGCTTTGATGATTTCTATCAAAATCAAGGTCCAATGCTCAATGATATCAGAAACAGCATCGACAAAAACAATCCGGCCAGGGTAAAGGAATCGCTTTTAACATTCAGGGATTCTGTAAAACACCTTTCATGCAAAATAATTATGGATGCAGCTTTCAGCCTTGACCGGGCATTTGCAAATAAGAATAAAATTCTTATTGAAAAACAATTTGAAAACCTTTATCAAGCCTGTGCGAAATTAAAGGATTTCATTGTCAGATATTCTGTAAATAATCTTTTCATGAAATTTCTGATAGTGGATGACGAATTTGTTTCCAGGAAAAAATCCCATCAAATTCTATCCCAATATGGTGAGTGTGATGTTGCCACCAATGGTCTTGAAGCTCTGAATGCCTTTGTCAGAGCTCACAATGAAAATGATCCCTATAACTTGATTTTCCTGGATATTGATATGCCCGACCTTGATGGAACCCAGGTATTGAAAAAAATCAGGCAATGGGAAAAATCCAGAGACATCACACGATCTGATACTGTAAAAATCATCATGATATCAGAGACTGATTCAAAAGAGTCTATTAAGACCTCGCTAAAAGACGGATGCGAAGCCTATATTGTTAAACCCATTAACAGGGACAAACTTGCAACGTCTTTTAAACAGGTGCATTATATTTAAGTGCCTTAGGCCCAAACCATACATAGATTGCTATATTTTGCAATAATCCTTTATCAAGAGCTATTTATTAATGGGAAGAATTCTTGGATAAATCTTAATAGCTATCAGGCCTGCCACATACATTGATAATCCAAACATTCCGGATACCCAGAACATTGAAGAGTGAAAATCCCCCATGGAATCTTGAATCAGCAGGGCAATAGTCATGGCCAAAGAGGCATTCCTTAAACCGGTTTCAAGAGAAATGGCCCTGACTTGAAAATTAGTAATTTTGAAAAACAGGGGCACCACTGCCCCGACCACCATTCCGGAAAAAGTCAGCAGAAAAACCATGGTATAAAACAGGATACCATGTCGCTGTGTATCTGCAAACCCTTCAAGGTTACTTAAGATTCCGGCAATAATTAAAAATAATAAAGCGATAATTCCCAGCAGGCTGAAAACGGGTATAAGTTTTTTTGCCAGGGCTTCTTTAAGCTTTCTAAACAGCATACCAATGCCAAGCGGAATGATCACCAGTATAATGATTGTTAACGCAATCGTATTTGTAGGCACTTTAACATCAGGGATGTTTGAACAATAAGCATTTAAAAGAAAAGGGACAAAAAATATGGAAAGAACCGTGGATAATGACGTCACTGAGACGGAAAGTGCCACATCTCCTTTTGCATAGTGTGTCATCAAATTTGATGTAACCCCGCCTGGTGTGGCAGTTATCAGAATCATCCCCACATAAATATAAGGATAGTTTTCGTGAAAGCCCATTAAATAGCCTAAGGTCATAGCGATCAGGGGCATAACCCCGAACTGAAGGATTTCACCAATAATAATTCCCCTGGGCTTTGAAATCAGGATTAAAAAATCCTTACCGGTTAATGTAAGCCCCATTCCAATCATAACGAGAAAAAGCATCAGAATAATCATCAACTTAAAAATCTTGTCAAA
>JAGLNZ010000043.1 GCA_023139225.1 Desulfobacula sp.
ATAAATGGAAAGGAGCAGGGACTTTATGAAACAACCGATTATAGAGGGGAACGTGTATTGCAGGCATATCAAAAAGTTGATGCATTCCCATGGTATGTTATCGCCGACCAGGACATGGCGGAAATTTTGAACCGTATCAAAGCCCTGGGAAGGGAGGCCGTTGTCTATGGCATATTGACGGCAATGATTGTTTTCGGCCTTGCCCTTTTTGTTTCAACTATAATAGTAAATATTTTAAAATCCAAATACCAATATGAAAAAGAACTGGAGTTTCAAGTCATTCAAAAAGAAAAACTGGCATCGCTTGGCCTGTTGACTTCAGGACTTGCCCATGAATTAAACACCCCCCTTGCCAATGCCTTGCTCTATACCCAGATTGCCAAAGAAGAACTGGATGAATCCGGAACCGGAACCAAGATAATCCAGCAAAGACTTTCCACAGTGGTTGATGAAGTCAGGCAGGGAAGTAAAATTATTAAAAATCTTCTTGATTTTTCCCGCCATACCCAAAGCGACGCACAAACTGCCGACGGCAATAAAATTCTGACAAAGCTAATGGACATAGCCGGCCCTCATTGTGCATCCAACAAAATTAAAGTAGAAATTGAAATGGAAAAAGGAATGCCGGACATAAAAGCTGATGCAAGCACTATACAGGCCATATTGACAAATCTTGTTGCCAATGCCATTGAAGCCATGCCCAAAGGGGGAAGCCTGGGGTTGAAGACCCGTTATGTGCCTGTTATAAAAATGATAAAAATAGAGATCGCAGATTCCGGGCCGGGAATTCCCAAGGATGAACTTATCAAAATATTCAATCCGTTTTTTACTACTAAAAAGCCGGGAAAAGGAACAGGCCTCGGTCTTTTTGTCAGCCATGAGATGGCAAGAAAATTGGGGGGAGATATCAAAGTAATCAGTTCAACCAGTGATGACTCGATCAGTTCGGGCACAGTGTTTACCGTTGAATTACCCACTGAATAATTTTTTATCATAGAATGGGAGACCCTATGAAAGGATACAAAATTTTAATTGTTGAAGATGATCAA
Organism: Desulfobacula sp.; assembly: GCA_023139225.1. Taxonomy (GTDB): domain Bacteria; phylum Desulfobacterota; class Desulfobacteria; order Desulfobacterales; family Desulfobacteraceae; genus Desulfobacula. The sequence goes on from JAGLNZ010000043.1 coordinate 1,050, forward strand.
AAAATGAATCAGGGGCTGCTGCATATTATTTCAAAACAGGGCTATACAGTACAATCAGTTGATTCCGGAGAAAAAGCCCTTGAACAGATCAAGGATACCCAATTTGATTTGATCATATCAGACCTCAAACTTCCCGGCATTGACGGAAGACAGCTTTTAAAAGCCACAAAAAAGTATGATGCAAATATCCTGTTTGTTATCATTACGGCATACGGAACGGTTGATACGGCTGTTTCCGCCATGAAAGAAGGTGCTGAAGACTATATTTTAAAACCCTTTGACATGGAAGAACTCCGGCTTGTCATTAAAAAAATCATGGAAAAAAGAGAACTTTTTTTAAGCAATATCCGTTTACAGCGTCAACTTGAAAAAAAATATACATTTGAAAATATTATTGGAACCAGTGAAGCAATGATGGCGGTTTTTAAAACCATCAACTATGTCAAGGATTCAAAGACAACTGTTCTAATCCGCGGAGAGACAGGTACGGGAAAAGAACTGGTTGCCAGGGCAATACACTTTAACAGTGACAAGGCTTCAAAGCCTTATCTTCCGGTCAATTGTGCCGCTCTCAATGAAAACCTTCTGGCAAGTGAATTGTTTGGCCATGTAAAAGGGGCATTTACCGGTGCAATATCCGACAAAAGGGGGCTCTTTGAGGCTGCTGACGGAGGAACCATATTTCTTGATGAGATCGGGGATATCGGGATAGGGCTTCAGCAGACATTCTTACGGGCATTGGAAAACGGGGAAATACAGCCCGTAGGCTCATTTGAAAGGAAAAAAGTCCCTGTGAGAATCATTGCTGCAACAAACAAAAATCTTGAGGCCATGGTTGACCGGGGAAGCTTTAGAAAGGACCTGTATTACAGACTGAACGTTGTTATTATTGATTTGCCTCCTTTAAGAGAACGCAAGGGAGATATCGGGATACTGGCCTATCATTTTTTAAAACAGTATTCAGCTCAAAATAATAAAAATATAAACCGTATATCTCAAGAAGTTCTCCGGCTGCTGGAAGATTATTCCTGGCCCGGAAATGTCAGGGAACTTGAAAATATTATTGAAAGGGCAACGCTTTTTGAAGTCAGTCAAGACATCACAAAAGACAGTCTTCCGCCTGCCCTGACAATGCCCACAATTGTTTCGGACTCAAAATCTTTTCCTAAAGATATAAAATCCCTGGAACAATTGAGCAAAAAGCATATCATTAAAGTTCTGGAAACGACGAACCAAAA
>JAGLNZ010000430.1 GCA_023139225.1 Desulfobacula sp.
TGTAATGCCTTGTATGAAATGGCATCCCCGAAGCTGACAAGCTGAATAAGCGTCAGGTCTTGAAGGCTGTATTTTTTTGCATGCATGAGACAGTTCACAAGTGTTCGGGGCTCTGCAGCACCGGTTCCGATAAAGATATTCATTCCAGGTTTGATTTTTTTTAATACATCACCTGGAGAGACGACCTTTTTTTTCCATGATGGTTTTTTTTTAAGCAAACTATATCCTTTGTTTTAAATTAACATCCTGCCGATTCTGATTCTCCAAAGGATCCATAATATATGGAAGCCTGAAAATGTTCCCAAAAGCAGCCACTGGGCAATGGCCGTGGGATAAGTGTCCTGCAATATGGAAAGACCCACCCCGGCAATGGTGGCGCCGGACCATATGATTTTTAAATTCAACATATTTTTAAAGGTTTGGGCAGTGGCATTCCGTCCAAGAAATGACTCGATTCCGATGCCGAAAAGAGCAGCTGCCACAATCCTTGTTGCAAAGGGGTCAATGGAATGCCAGCCTAAAAGGGTTAAAAAAGCAACAGGAAAGAAAAAAAGAGGAACGGCAAACAGGACATCCACTGCAAAATGAATGATAAACCATCTTTTTAAAGCAATGGGAACCGACTGCCGGATCATACACTTCTCCTTTCCGTAATGAAGACGTTAAAATATTTTAAGCCTTATTCTTTGCTTGACTTGAGCACTTTATCATTGGATACTATTAAAATTAATATCACATTCTTCTGATAAAAGATAAATCATAAATTGATTATTCTATCCTTTTATCTTGTCCTGAAAGGGAAATTTTATGATTAGTATCCAGAAGCTTTTACTGCGTAACATGATTATCATCGCATTTATTTCCATAGGAATTTTGTACTTTTTATGGATTCAAAACGAATATTCTTTATTTATCCTGGAATCTGAATCAATAAAAGAAAAATTTGTAATTGATCAAAAAGAAAGGCTTGAAAAGGAAGTACAAAATGTCCTGGATTATATTCAATACATGAAAAATCAGACTGAAAAAAGGCTTAAAGACAGTATTAAAGGGCGCGTTTATGAAGCATATTACATTGCCTTGAATATCCATAGAGAAAATGAGAATTCAAAATCTGATAATGAAATAAAAAAAATGATTAAAGATGCCTTAAGGCCGATTCGGTTTAACAACGGACAGGGATACTATTTTGCTTTTACAATGGACGGCATCGAAGAGCTGTTTGCCGACAGGCCTGAAATGGAAGGGAAAAATATGTTGGCGGTTCAGGGGGCTAAAGGTGAATTTGTTGTAAGAGATATGATAGAAATGCTGAATAAGAAGAAAGAGGGATTTTACACTTATACCTGGTCAAAACCGAATGAAAAAGAAAAAAATTTCAAAAAAATTGCTTTTGTAAAATATTTTGAACCCTTTGGATGGGGGATTGGAACAGGAGAGTATGTTGATGATACAAAGGCCCAAATCCAGAATGAAGTGTTGGAAAGAATTTCAAAACTCCGCTTTAACAAAGAAGGTTATTTTTTTGGAAGTGTTTATGGGGGAAGGCCTTTATTTACAAATGGGAAAATCACCAGGGGGACAAAAAGTGTCTGGGACCTTACCGATCCCAACGGTGTAAAAATAATACAGGAACAAAATATAGCCGCAAAAAAACCGGATGGCGGTTTTGTCTATTATTCCTGGCAGAGAATTAACTTGGAAAAGCTTTCGCCTAAGCTGTCTTATGTCAAAGGTATACCGGAGTGGGAATGGATTGTCGGGGCCGGGATATATCTTGATACGATTGATGCCGGTATCCTTGTTAAAAAAAAGGCATTGTACGATGATTTTTTTAAAAAAGCTGTCTTAAGCTTTGCTGTATTGATTGTCATGTCTATCCTGATTTATTTATGGACAAGATTCAATGCCAAAAAAATTCAAACCGGAATTAAATTTTTTTCGCAGTTTTTTGACAAAGCGTCTAAAGAATCAACTTTTATTGAACCCGATACTCTGCAGTTTGAGGAGTTCGGGGATATTGCGGCGTCAGCAAATAAAATGCTGGAAAACCGGTTAAAGGCAATTCATGCATTGCAATTAAGTGAGAAAAGATATGAGGCCATAACCAACTCTGCCCAGGATGCCATTTTTTGTAAAGATATCAACAGGCGATATGCTTTTGTAAATCCCGCAATGGCAAAAATGTTCAACTGCGACGCAAAAGATCTTATCGGAAAAAAGCCAGAGCAATTGTTTGATCCTGATTTTGCCGAAATAATTGCAGATGTTGATAACCGTACATTTAACGGCGAAAACGTCAGTGAGATCAGAACCCTTGAAATCAATGGGAAAGAATATGTGTTTCATACGGTTCAGGTCCCGCTGGAGGTTGTTGATGGTAAGGTATCCAGTATCAGCGGGATTGTAAGAGATATTACTGAAAATACGCTTGCCGATATTGCCCTTAAAGAAGAAAAAAAATTCACAGAGGAAGCGTTGAATGCCCAACTAGACACTTTTTTTGTTTTTAACCCTGAATCCAAAAAGGCATTGCGATGGAATAAGGCATTCAACATGGTCTCAGGTTATTCTGATAAAGAGATCCTGTCCATGAAGGCACCTGACAATTATTACAGCCGGGCAGACCTTAAAAAAGCATCAATATTTATTGATAAAGTATTGAAAAATGAGCCAAGTATAGTTGAACTTTATTTGATCACAAAGACCGGCAAAAAAATTCCCATGGAATATACCGCATCAGCAGTAAAAAATTCCCGGGGTGAAACTAAATATATCATTACTATTGGAAGGGATATTACGGAGCGAAAGCAGATTGAAAAGGAAAAATACAGATCTGAACAACGAGTGACTGAACAGGAGAAACATGCACTGGTCGGTAGGATTGCAGGGAAAATATCCCATGATTTTAATAATATCCTGGGTGTTATTATGGGCAATACCCAGCTTTCACTTCTGAATACCAGGGAACCAAAAACAAAAAAGACTCTTGAATTGATTTTTGAACAAACGATAAGAGGGAAAAATTTAACTAAAAATCTGGTTGCCTTTGCCAAGGACCAGGAGCCCAAGCAGGAATTTTTCAAGATCAGTGAGAAAATCGATCTTGTTCTAAACCTGTTAAAAAAAGACCTGGAAGGAATTGAACTGATAAAGGAGGATAAGCCGGGAGTACCTGAGCTGCTTGCTGATTCAGGAATGATCGAACATGCCCTGGTCAACCTGCTGCAAAATTCAATTCATGCTATCAGTATGGTTGAACATCCCAGAATTATTACAAGGACATATAGCCTTGATGAAAATATCTGTTTTGAAGTTGAGGATAACGGATGTGGAATTCCTGAAGAATATTTGCACAATATTTATGAACCATCTTTTACATTAAAGGGAAGTAAGGATGTGTCTGGTTCATATGAAAGCGGTATTAAGGGGACTGGTTACGGGATGTCCAATGTAAAAAAATATATTGAGCAGCACAGGGGCAGTATTTTTGTTGAATCTGTTGTCGGATCAGGTACGAAATTTACAATAAGCCTGCCTGTCGTTAAAAAAGAATTAACAAGTGAAGAGAAAATTCAGATTCGAAAAGAAAAAATATATTTTGACCGGTATATTCTTGTTGTGGAGGATGAACAGGCAATATCAGATATACAATACACAATATTAACACACAAACCCTGTAACCATAAAGTTGATATTGCCAATAACGGGCAGGTTGCAATGGATTTGTTTGAAAGAAATAAATATGATCTTATAAGTCTGGACTATATTCTGCCGGGCAATATTAATGGAATGGACGTTTATAATCATATCAGAGAAACAAACAAAACAATTCCAATACTGTTTATCTCCGGCAATATAGAATTTTTAGAATCGATAAAAGAGTTGAAACAAAAAGATAACAATATTGATCATCTGTCAAAGCCATGCCAGAATAAAGACTATGTAAACAGCATCAATGAACTGCTGGAAAGGAGTCTTGGCCCACCAGAATAAATGGCTATCATCCAGGCTTATTTCTTTTTGCAGTCTGTCAAAGTAATGTTTACGGGATAATACTATTATAATAAAATTGTAATATTTTTTTTTGCAGGTATTATAAATATCGGGAATGAGAAAAATATTTGAAATTTTTAAAAACTAATACGAGGAGGTATTATGAAACCAAGGAAAATTAAAGACAAAATTTACTGGATGGGTTATGTGGATTGGGACACACGCCTTTTTGACTCGCTTATCCCTCTTCCGGACGGGACAAGTTACAATGCCTATTTAATTGAAGGAAGCGAAAAGACTGTTTTGATTGATACGGTTGAGTCACAATTTGCCGGCGAACTGCTGGCGCAGCTTGATAATGTACCAAAACTTGATTACATCGTTTCACTTCATGCGGAACAGGACCACTCGGGCAGTATTCCACACGTACTTTCCCGATACCCCGATGCAAAATTGATTACCAGCCCAAAAGCGAAAGGGATGCTTATGGATTTACTCCGTATCCCCGAGGAAACTTTTATCACAGTCAGCGATGGTGAAACACTCTCTCTCGGGGACAAGACCCTGGAATTCATACACACTCCCTGGGTACACTGGCCAGAAACAATGACGGCTTATTTGAAAGAAGATAAAATTTTGTTCAGCTGTGATTTTTTTGGCTCTCACATTGCAACAAGCGATCTCTATGTTACCGATGAAGCGCGTGTTTACGAGGCAGCGAAACGCTACTATGCCG
>JAGLNZ010000431.1 GCA_023139225.1 Desulfobacula sp.
CCTGGAACGGGTTATGGTAAATTTCTTATGGCAAATATCCAACAATAAGTTAAATATCTCTTGCGCAATTTAATAAACCCGTGTAGTATATTTATTTTTGATTTCCATGGTCGGTGATCCCGGCCTTTTTTTTTAAGGAACCTTAATGTCCCAGAAAATTTTACCCAAGACCCGGTTTGACGAAATGAACCTGAGCCCCGCTGCGTTCTGTGCTTTGCAGGATGTGGGCTATGACACCCCTACACCGATCCAGGCCTTAACCATTCCCCATCTGATCCAGGGAAAGGATATGATAGGCCAGGCCCGGACCGGTACCGGTAAAACCGCAGCCTTTGCATTGCCCCTTCTGTCCCGGATTGACCTTGACAATAAACGGCCCCAGGTATTGGTACTGACCCCCACCCGGGAGCTGGCCATCCAGGTGGCCCAATCCTTTAAAACATATGGCGCAAGGATGAAAGGGCTGAACGTATTGTCCGTGTACGGGGGCCAGAGTTACGGGGTACAGTTGAACCAGCTTAAGCGAGGCGTCCATGTGGTGGTGGGAACACCCGGACGACTCATGGACCATATGCGAAGAAAAACCGTCACCTTTGCTGATCTTTTCTGTGTGGTCATAGATGAAGCCGATGAAATGCTTCACATGGGTTTTATTGATGATGTGGAATGGATACTGGACAGAACCCCGGATGATTCACAGACCGCCCTTTTTTCAGCCACCATGCCAAGACCCATCCGAAAGATTGCTCAAAAATATCTGACAACTCCCAAAGAAATCATTGTCCAACCGGACACAACAGAGCTAAAGACCATCAACCAACAATACTGGATGGTCAAAGGCACTAAAAAAGCCCATGCCCTGGCCCGGATACTGGACGCTGTCTCCTTTGATGGTGTAATCGTGTTTACCAAAACCAAAACCGCCACACTTGATATAGCTAAAACCCTTGAAAATAAAGGATTCAAGGCTGAGGCCCTGAATGGGGATATTGCCCAGAATGCCAGGGAACGGACCATTAGCCGGTTGAAAAACGGTATAATCGATATTCTGGTGGCTACGGATGTGGCCGCCCGGGGTCTGGATGTGGACCGAATCTCCCATGTGATTAATTATGATATGCCGTCCAAGGTGGAACCCTATGTCCACAGAATCGGCAGAACCGGCAGGGCCGGTCGCACAGGAGAAGCCATCCTGTTCGTAGGCCGGAACGAGCGCTGGATGCTCAGGGTTATAGAAAAAACCACAAAACAGAAAATCAAGGAGATCACCCTGCCCTCCAATAAGGCTATTAATAAAAAACGGATGGCCGACTTTAAGCAAGCCATCACCCAAACTCTGGCATCAGAAGATTTAAGTGTTTTCACAGAATTGATTGAGATGTATGCCCAAGAACAGGATATCCCTGTAACTCAGGTTGCGGCTGCTCTGGCAAAGCTGGCCCATGGGGACACGCCCTTTTTGTTACCGGCCGACAGAGATAAAAAGCCCGAACAAATCAAAACAGCCGAAAAAACCGCAAAAAATAGACCGGTCCGAAAAAATCTTCCTGATAATCAACACTTGTCTGCCAAAAAACAAAAATCAAAACAGGTTAAAATACCATCCCCGCCACAAGAGGCAAGGATTATCCCCATTGAAAAGGGTATGGAGCGCTATCGCATTGAGGTGGGCCGACGTCATGGTATTAAAGCAGGAAATATTGTGGGGGCCATTTCAAACGAGGCCGGCCTTGAAAGCAAATACATTGGAAAGATTGATATCAACCAGGAATTTTCTCTTGTGGATCTTCCCTTTGGCATGCCCAATGAAATTTTCACATTATTGAAAACAACCTGGGTGAAATCCCAGAAAATGGCAATCTCAAAGTGTGCCTGAAAATTTACATAAATATATATTTTTTTCGCTTAAATACTACTATACTGGCATAACTTATCAGACCTTTGTGATGGAAAAGTAAATGGATGCCAAAAATATCATCAGACAGATCAATATCACTCGGATAAAAGACAACAAAAAAATCCTGATGCGCGACGATATTATTGATGAAGATATTCTTCAAATTTATATTAACAAAAACAAAGCCTTTGATATGGTATTTTCCTTGACCCATCCCCAGGCACTTGCGGCTGGTTTTCTGTTTACACAGGGCATTGTTCATGAAAAAAATGAAATTATGGAAATTGATTTTTTAAAAGAAAAAAAGCAGTGCCATATCACATTAAATGACCGGGCAGCCCAAAGACTTTATAAATTCAAAAAGGGCAGTCAAGTCAAAGGATCATCCGGTGGAACACTTTTACAGGACAAGACAGATCTTTTATCATCCAGCCTTGCTGACACTTTGTCCATCACTTACAAGCAGGTGCTCTCTTTGATTCAACTGCACCGGGATCATTCCGAGTTGTTTCAAAAAACAGGCGCTGTCCACAGTGCAGGGCTCTGCGATCCGTCAAGGGTCCTTTATTATTATGAAGACATCGGCAGGCACAATGCCCTTGATAAACTGGCAGGAGATGTTCTTTTAAAGGAAATCGATACCCGTGACAAGATTGCAACGGTCAGTTGCAGGATGTCTGTTGAAATCATCGGCAAAATAATTAAAACCGGCATTCCCATTGTTATTTCCAATGCAGCACCCACCCTTTGGGCTGTTAAACTTGCAGACAAAGCAGGATTGACTATTGTGGGATTTGCAAGAAACAACCGGTTTAATATCTACACCCATGAAAAAAGAATAGTTGAAAAAGCTTAACCGTTAATTTCTCCCATGGGCAAGAAAACCTCAAACGCGGTTCCTTTAATTTTTAAATCAAATACTTCTACATGGCCTTGATGGGCAGTTACGATCTGTTGCACATTGGCAAGGCCAAGACCCGTTCCCTTTGTCTTTGTCGTATAGAACGGCTCAAAAATACAGGATAACAACTCTTTTGAAATTCCCTTGCCATCATCTTCAATCCTGATCATGGCAAATCTTTTTCCCTTTTGCTTTTTTGTGCCCGTCGAAATCATGATTTCCCCAAAATTATCAATAGAATCCAATGCGTTTAACAGCAAATTGATGACCAGTTGTTCAACCTTGCTTTTATCTGCCATAAACTCGGACAGTGTCTGATCAACCATGATCTCATAATCAATATTTCTTTTATTGAATTCTACTTCCAGAAGGTCAACACAAGAATAAATAATTTGGTTAATGTCTGTCCTGGCCATCTGTAGTGACACCGGCTTTGCAAAATCAAGCAATTCCTGCAAGATACCTTCAAGACGTTTTATTTCCCTTTCTGAAATAGCAAGCCGTTTTTTGTCATTGCCTTTAAATGTATGATTTTTACCCAGAATCTGAAGGTTCATTTTCACTGATGACAAAGGATTTCTGATCTCATGGGAAAGCGATGTCGTCAGTTGTCCAATATAGGCCATCCGCTCAATTTCCCGGCTTCTTTTTTCCATCTCAACCCGCTTGGTAATATCCCTGACAATACAAAGATTATATTCCTGGCCTTCGAACCGTGACGGCCTGAAATTGATTTCCGTTGGAAGGCATTTTCCATCCTTTGTCAATCTCAGGTACTCAAAGGCTTCCGGCTGGGTTCCCTTCTTAACTTTCCTGGTAACAAGCGCGCTTACTTTTTCATGGCTTTCTTTTGCAACAAAAAACAAAAAAGACTCGTCAATGATATCTTTTTCCTGATATCCGTGCATCCTGTAGAAGGCCGGGTTCACAAAAAAAATTCTCTCTTTATACAGCACCAGATATCCGTCACTGATGTCTTCAACAAGGGTTTTGTACTTATGCTCCGACTCCTTTAATTGTGCCGTTCTTGCTGCCACATCTTTTTCAAGCTGCTGTGCATACTTTTTTAAATACTTTTCATGTTTTTTCTGGAAATGGTTGGAGAACCTGTGAATAGTATAGGCAAGACCGGTATTGACAACTTCGATATTCTCACAAAGCAAGTGCCTTGGTGATTCATTCACAAGGAGGGGAATAACAATCTGCCGGTAAAGCTCAAATGCTTTCTGGACATCATCCAGAGGAAATCCGGCTTCCAGACGAATTTTTGTAATTTCATTGATAAACTCATTGATCGGGGCATAATCATTGTGAATAATTATCTGACAGAACGAATCAAACGCCATGCCAATAGTCATGGTCAGTTCTTTCGAGGGCCTTTGGGCATAATGCTTGGACACCTCATGCTTAAGCCTTTTTTCCCACTCAAGAATAATCTTATTCCTATGCCTGTTTAAAAAATCTTCCCACTTAAAATTCATAACTGCCTTTATTGCACAATTAGTCAACCGGCAGTGCAAGGCCTTGGGCCACTTCTTTTTTCTTTTCTTCAGAATATAATAGCTCAACAAGTTTCAATGCAAAATCGCATGCTGTTCCGGCTCCCCGGCTGGTGATACACTTGTTGTCCACAACAACGTTTGATTCGACAATATTACCATTATCAATCATATCCACAAACCCCGGATGGCAGGTCACTTTACCAGGGGTGACAAGACCGTGATGGTGCAGGACAACCGCAGGAGAAGCACACACGGCAGCATAATATTTTTGCTGTTTTGCCTGTTTTTTTAAAAGGAGTTCAAGCTCTTTTGAATCACAAAGATTCTGGGCTCCGGGGATGCCACCCGGAAGAGCAATCAGATCAAACTGTTCATCCATACAGTCTTTGATCAGTCTGTCCGCTTTAAATTCAATTCCCTTTGAGGCTTTGATATTGATCTTGTCCACAGATGCGATAATAACATTTGCACCTGCCCGCCGAAGAACATCAATAATGGTGATGGCTTCCATTTCCTCTATACCCTGGGCCACAGGGACAAGGACTTTTTTTTCCATGACATGCTCCTTTCTATGGAAGAACTATCCTCCCTATTTTTTGAAATGGTTTATTCAAAACGCAGCACCTTTACTTTAATCAATTTTTAATTAAAACTATTACTTTGTATATCGAACAAGAGCAAGTTTTTTCAAGGAATTATAAAATATCCTAACCGTAGAAGGTTTAAAGGAATTGGTTCAGTTGGAATCCCTTGAATTTTTCCTGCAGTCTGATTTTTTGTCAGAATTTTAGCATTTGAATACTTTGATATCTGTTTGAGTTCTTTTGGTCTGAGTTGCCCTGTCCATTTAACTTCAATGGGCCAGAAGCGTTTTTTATCAATATAAGCAATGTCAACCTCCCCTTTTGCTTTTATATAAAATACAGGAAATTTTCTTTGATAATGATTTACAATACAAGACTCAACAATTTTACTGCAACTCTTTGATGATTCGATCTGAGGACGCAGAAGCATTTCAAAAGGATCCTGACAAGGGTGCAGCCAGGCATTGGTCGCATGATAGATAAAAGGATCAGAAAATATAACTTTTTTTGCCTTTTTGGGCGCTGCTGCAAGCTTATCTTCCAGTAAAGCGGATTGTATATACAGCACATCCATGGATTGTAGGATTTCAATGTAATCAGAGATCGTTTTGGGGTGATCAATTGTCAAATCTCTGGAAAGTGCATTCCAGGTGATTTGACTGCCGATTCGTTTAATTATTCCGGAAAGAAGATCTTTTAAATTATGTTCCTGTTTATTCCGTTTTAACATATCCCCACGGATCCAGTCGCTGTATGTTGCAAAGGTGGACGGAAGAATTCGATTATATATTGCCATATCATTAATAGCAGTTAAAAAACCACCATGCACAAGATAGCTTTCAAACTCTTCATAAAGAATATTAATTAAATTTTTTAAAACATTGCCTCGGTCTTCAACAAGATCACAAATCTCATTGTGTGTTATTCGATTGTTGAGTTTCACATATTCATAAAAATCAAGAGGGAAAAGATGAAAATCTACATTGTCGGAAACTCCTCGCCTTCCGGGAAACCGCATTCTTGCCTCTTTGATAACAACAAGATCTGAGCCTGTTAATACAAGAATAACATTTTCAAGGGAGCCAATGTCTGCCAGATATTTTATACCTTTATCCCAGTTGCTGATATATGTGATTTCATCAATTAGAAGATATTGTGTTTTTTGTTTTAAGGAGTCTATTACTATCCTAACAAGAGCATGATGATCATCTATCAATTCTCCTGTCAAATAAGTGATGGATTCAGGAGGAATATTGTTTTTGATTAATTGCACCATCCACTGTTTAAGCAAGGTAGTTTTGCCTATCTGGCGCCCTCCTGTAATTGTATAAATACCGGGTTCACTCTGGGGCAGATCGTCAAGAAGCGATGATTTGTGCACAAGTTTTTGCTTGGTTAATGCTCTTAAGTTCGGGTCTTGCTGAGTAAAGATGTCTATACCTTCTAAATGTAGATTGTGAGGTGAAAAACGAATATCCATAACATCTCCAAAAAAAATTTAGGCAACACCCGATGAATAAGTTTATTCAATCTCAATTATTCAAATAAGTCAAGATAAAATATGCTATAGAAAAAAAGCTCTTGAATTTCCTGTTCAGATAATGACGGCTTGTTTTATTTTCACCCAGCCCACTTTGCCTTTTGAAAACAATATTTTTAAATGTCCGTCTCTTTTTTCTTCAACACTTACCTTGGTTCCTGCATGAAGGCTGAATAATTTTGTCGATGTGTCTGTCACACCCGAACGAACCGCTACCTGTTCCATTACAATGACTGCATTAAGACTTGCAGACCGCTTATAATAATTCACGCATGTGATGGCTGTGACAAAAACAAATATGGCGCATAGAATAATGCCGGTTCCTGAAAAAACCTTTTGTTTTTTCACAACTTTAATGGCTGCCCATGTAAAAAAAACAAAAGAAAAACATATGGCGGCGATCTGAATTATTTTCACAGGAATCAGGTTATCCCAGAAAAAAAGGACATCCATGATATTCATAACATCTTCTTTTTTATCTTTTACAAGACTATTGGCATACTTAAGGTTAAAAACAAGATCAGGATCATTGGGGGCCAGAATTTTAGCTCTTTCATACCATAAAATGGCATGGCCGATATCATTGGCTTTCAGATATGCATTTGCAATATTATAGAAAAGGTAAGGGTTCTTGACAGGACTTTTAGCAATCGCTTCAAATAGTTTGGCCGCCTGTTTGAACTGCCCTGCCTTGTAATTTTCAATTCCATCTATGAATGTGGCCGGCCAATTGGCTGCAGCCTTTTGCGGGACAAAAGAAAACACTCCCAGACAAACCAGTGCAAGACAAAGCAGTTTCATTACCTTTTTTGTCCTTGATAAAATCTGTCTTGCTTTATTTTCATCAATCTGCCTTGCCCCAAACCGAACCGATTCAATTGTTTCAAGCAGATGGGTGACCTGCTCTATTTGGGCATCATCCACATTGGCATCTGTTAAAATGGTCCGGGCTTCTTTTATGGTCACAGCCTCACCCCTTTTCTTCCCTTTGGCCAGAATAAGAGCTGTAAGGCTTGAATAAAGATGCCCGAAAAAGCCTTTATCCATACTATTCATTTTTTGGGCCTTTTTTAAATGGTGTCTGGCCTTTTCTTCCATTATCTTTTCAACAGGCAATTGTTTTTTTGCAACCTTGGTAAAAAGCACTACCCCAAAAAATAAAAATGCAGGTAGGAACAGCAATAGAACAAACAAGAAAGGATCAATCTCCTTGTAATCATCCAATACTGCAAGTCCTTCTTTTATTTCCAGGATATCTTTATTAACAAGGGCAACCTCTTGTTTAACAACGGATTTATCTATCGCGTGGTTCAAGGATGCTGCAGCGACCTGTATTTCTTCAGACGGGGTGACATCAAGTTTTATTTCACGGGTTGCAACCATCTGATAGGCTTTTTTATCCACATCAAAATAAATCAATAAAACAGGCTTGATGAAAAATTTGCCGGGATTGACTGGGACAATGGCTTTTTTAAATATCTTAAAGCCCTTAAATCCTTTTTGGGTCAAATGAATGGTTTCAACCGGGTTGTCGTTATATACTTTAAATGCATCATGATCAAAATTAATTTCAGGAAGACTTGCATCCATGATATTTCCCAACCCTGAAATTTTAATGGTCAAGGTGGCCGATTCCCCGGCCTTAAGGCTTGTTTTATCGATGTTTCCCTCGATATTAAAGCGGCCCACAAGTCCTGAAAATTTACCCTTACCCTTAAATGGGGGGATGGAAGAAACATTGACTTTGACAGGATTTGAAACAACCCGTACAGGTTTGTAACTGTTGGATGAAAAAAATGAATCATTAAAAAAAGAATCAAACCGGGGGTCACGCTTTGATTTCACCATCACATTGGCAACCAGAACTGCAGGATCAATATTAAATGTTCCGGGGCCTGTCGGGATAATGATATAATTGACTTGGGTCACATTATAAAGCAGTCCATTGATATTTTGGGTATAATTTTGTTCCTTTTCAAATGGTTTTGATGAAAAGCCGTGAAATTCAGGCGGTCTTTCAAACCCTAAGCCTGACAATCTTTTTGAAGTAAAAAATCTGAGTGTATAGACGGTCTGCTGACCTTCAAAAAGACTGGTGTCTGCTATATCAGCCCTGGCAAACAATGCCCTGGCATCACCGGGTTTAACCTCTCTGCCTGAAATCTGGTCTGACACCTGGATGACAATTTCCCGGGTAAAGGCTGTCCTGCCATCCCTTGCGGCCTTTATGGCAGGAATTCTTAACTCTCCTTTTGCCAACGGGATCAGAACATATTGATAGGTTGCCTTTCTTTCGGATTTGCCGTTAATATAATTATAACTTGAAGATGAACCCCGGGATATCACCCTGAAATCCTTGATCATGGAAAGATCCATATCTGCTTTCCCGCCGTTGACTTCCAGTGTTAAAAATACAGAATCCTCCCGGGAAATCTCAAGTTTATCCACATGGGCTGTCACATTAAAACAAAAACCGGTTGCAGGCATTGTCGCCAGCAACACCATTGAGATGAGAAAAATTCTTTTTAGATTCATATCGTTACCAGTCTTTTTCAACATGTTGTTCTTGTAACACAGGTATCATTGCACGACCAGGCTTGTCTTCAAGCCGGTTGAGCATATTTTCCATATTTGGATTGTCCTGTCCGCTCTGTTTATCTTCAGACCCCGGCTTTTTATTTTCTTGAAGTTGAGATGGTGTCTCTTTGGGTTTATCTTCCGGCTGATTTTCAGGCTGTTTTTGATCCTGAGATTTTTTTTGATTTTCAGACTGTTTTTTGTCCTGTTGGGAATCTTTGTTTTGCTCTTTTTTTTCCTGATCTTTTTTCTTGTCTTGATCGTCCTTGTCTTTATCAGATTTTGATTCCTGCTTTTTCTGCTTTTCCTGCTTTTTCTGGCGGGCAAACTCCAGGTTCTCTTTTGCCTGGGTGTCGTCTGGAAATTCTTTTAAAATATTTTCATACCCTTTGATGGCCTCGTCAAAATTTTCCATTCGATAGTCTGTATTGGCAAGGTTATATCGGGCATCATGCTGCAGTTTGACATCCTTTGTTTTGGCTGCCTGCATAAAATTTTTGTGAGCCTGTTCATACTCTTTGTTCATATAGGCTGCCGCACCAATATTATAATAAAGCTTTGCATTTTCAGGGTTCTCAAGCTGGGCATCAATAAAATGTTTTTTTGCCTGTTCATAATTTTGTTTGTCAAAGGCCTGTATCCCCTGCTTGACACTTGAAGAAACCGTTTGGGCATGAACCACAAAATTGCCGGTTGCAAAAAAACTAAAGCCAAATGCAAAAACAAATATGAATAACCCTTGTAATTTCTTTTTTGAAGACAAAAGAAATTCTATTAAAAATAAAACCAGGCACGGAAAAAGAAACCATTGATACCTGTTTTCCCAGACTTTTTTCTTCCCTGATGTCAGGGTCTTTCGTTCCATGGTCCCAAGGATCTTATCCTTATAAATCAGGTCAAGATCCATATCTCCGGCTATAGACCTGACATATGCTCCACCGGTTATGGCGGCCAGTTTTTCAAGACCTTTTTCATCTACCTTTGATAAAATAATATTGCCGGATGCATCTTTTTTAAATCCACCCTTTTCATCGGGTATGGGTGCGCCTTGAAGATCTCCAACCCCGATACTAAAAATTTTAATTCCCTGTTTTGCCATCTCTTTGGCAATATTTTCCACAACTCCCGTGGTATTTTCTCCATCTGTAATAATAATGATGGCTTTTTGGGTGTCGGACTCTTTTTCAAAACTATTGTAACACTCTTTAATTGCTGCATTAAGGTTGGTTCCACCAACGGGCAGAAACCCAGGGTTTAAAACCTTTAAAAAAATGTTAAATGCTTCATGGTCAAGGGTTAACGGGCACTGGAGGAAAGCTCTTCCTGAAAAAGCCACAAGCCCTGCCCTGTCCGATTTCATCATGTGCAGCAGATCAATAATTTCTCTTTTTGCCCGTTCAAGTCGGTTGGGCTTAATATCCTGTGCCAGCATACTTTTTGAGCAGTCAAGGGCAATCATGATGTCCACCCCTTTTTGCGTTGTCTTCTCCCATCTGTATCCCAGCTGCGGCCCTGCCAGGGCAACAATGGCACACCCGGATGCCATAGTGATCAAACTTGCCTTTATCCACCTTCTTTTTGAATCAAATCCAGGAATAATTAAAGAAAACATGTCAGTCTTGGCAAATCCCTCCAGTATTTTTTTTCTTTTCAAAATACCATAGGCCATGATCCCAAACACCGGGATTAAAACCCATAATAAATTCAATAAATATGGATTGGCAAATTGCATCTACGGTATCCTTAAAAACCTTGTATTACTCAACATAATATAAATTAAAAAAATAATTAAACCGGCCGCAAGAATCCCTGGATACAATTCCTTGTACTCCACCCATTTTTCGACGTCCACCTTTGTTTTTTCAAGGTTATTGATCATCTCATAAATCTGCCCAAGGGATTTTAGGTCCCCTGCTTCAAAAAAGGCGGCGTTTGTTTGTCCGGCAATTGTTTTTAATGCATCCAGGTCCACATCCACTTTCTGATATACATATCGCTTGCCAAACAGGCCGTCCACAAGAAACGGGGCTTGCCCCTTTGTTCCGACGCCGATGGTATAAATTTTTACCTTTCTCAGGGCGGCTATTTTTGTTGCATCCTGCCAGGAAAGCTTGCCTGAATTGCTTTTCCCATCTGTCAGTAAAATAATAATATTGGATTTACTTTTAATATCTTCAAGCCGCTTTAATGAAATACCGATGGCATCACCAATGGCTGTTCTTGGTCCTGCAGCCCCGATTTTCAACCTGTCCAGAATAAAGGCAATGGTATTATAATCCCGGGTCAATGGTAACTGGGTAAAGGCATTTGACCCAAAAACCACCATACCGATACGGTCCCCTTCCCGTTTCATGATAAAATCCTGTACTACAACTTTCACTGCCGCCAGCCGTGTTACAATTTTTTTGTCCCCTCTAAGATCAAGGTTAAAATCAAGAGCCCGCATGGATTCGGAAAGATCAAGGGCCAGAATAATATTGACCCCTTGTGTGGTCACGTTTATTTTCCTGTCTCCCCATTGGGGTCTTGCAAGGGCAAAAATCAAAAGTATCAGGGACAATATTTTTAAAAAAGGAATGAATTTTGAAACCGTTACCATAAAGGAACCAGAGAGAGTATCAACTCCTTTTAACGAGGATACCCTGATATGGTTAACGCTTTTCTTTCGTATTTTTAAAAAAAGGATAAAGGCTGCCAAAAACAGAAGTAATAAAAACAAAGGTGAGGCAAACCTGAACATTATCGAGTCTCCTCTTCTTTTTCCCGAAGCTCTATCAGGTCTTTTTCTATTTGATGAATCTTTTCTTTAATAAACAAAAGGTCCTCTTTTGCCCTGTCTTTTCCAGGGACAATCCCGGCATATTTGAACGGATCGGACAATTTAAAAAACTTTGAGATATCTTTTTTTACCCCTTTATCAAGATCCAGCCGGTTAAGATGTTTAATAAACTCCTGGGAGGTCATCTCTATGGCATTGATATTAAACGAACGGCCGATATATTGTCGCAGGACAGCCGTCAAATCAAAATAAAAAAGTCTTGGATTAGCTATTTCTCTTTGAAAGAGAAGATCAAGTGCCTTTAACGCAGCCTCATATGGCGCCATGGGTTCGGGAAGATATTTCAGATCTTTGGGTTGCTTTGATTTTTTCAAATATTTTTTTATCAGAAAAAACAGCAGGGCCAAAACAATAATCCCGGCCAGCACCATCAAGATAATTTTAATCAGCATGGGATCAAAACCGACCTGGACCGGAGGTCTTATGTCATGGATATCCTGCATTTACCTTAATCGTGCCTCCCTGAATCTAAAATATTGCAGCAGGGTATCAGATACGGACACTGAAGTTTCAAGTTCAATCACATCACTTTTGGCTTTGGAAAAAAGATTCAGTGTTTTTTTATGGTCTGTCTGTCTGATGGACGTAAATTCTTCCCGGGTCTTTTTATTAAATCCGTCAAAAACCAATTCTTTGGAGGTTTCAAAATCGCACAGTGTAACAATGCCTTTTAAAGGCAGTTTAAATGATCCTTTATCATAGATCATCACCCCGATAATTTCATGGCGTTGCCGGACGGTCCTCAAACTTTTCAGATACCCGTCATCAAGAAAGTCGGACAGGACAAATACAAAAGATCTTTTCTTGGATATTTTTGCAAAATAGTCCAGGGCTGCCGATATATTGGTTCCCTGCCCCTGGGGCGAAAAAGTAAATATCTCCTTGATCACCCGCCAGATATGCCCGGACCCTTTTTTAGGCGGTATATATTTTTCAATGCGGTCCGTAAAAAAAATCACCCCCACTTTATCATTGTTTTTAATGGCATTAAACGCAAGGACCGATGCCACCTCGGCTGCTCTCTCAAGTTTTGACCCTGAAAATGTCCCGAACTTCAAAGATGAACTCATGTCAATCAACAGCATGACAATGCTTTCGCGCTCCTCCTTGTAAAGCTTTACAAAGGGCTTGCCAAGCCTTGCCGAAACTTTCCAGTCTATGATTTTGACATCATCTCCCGGGGTATATTCCCTGACTTCTTCAAACTCAATGCCCGAGCCTCTGAACACGGACTTATACTGTCCTGCCATGATACTGTTTACCGTACGGCCCGATTTAATGTGAATTCGCTTTATTTTTTTAATAATATGCGCGGGAATCATTTTACCTGCTCTAGGGCACTTCAACCGAATTAAAAAGAGTCTGGATGATATCATCAGATGATATATCTTCTGCCTCTGCTTCAAAGCTTAAGATAATTCTGTGTCTCAATATATCCGGCCCCACAAGTTTGATATCCTGGGGTGTGACATAAGCCCTGCCGGATAAAAATGCATTTACCCTGGCTGCTTTTGCAAAAAAAATGGTGGCCCTTGGAGATGCACCATACTCGATATATTCAGCCACATCCATTCCGTATTTCTGGGGGTTCCGCGTACTGAATACCAGATCTACGATATACTCTTTGAGTTTTTCATCCACGTAAATCTGATCGATCAATTCGCTCATGGCGGCAAGCTGATCGCAATTGATGACCGGATTGACAGCCTCGGGCTTTTGAAAACTGTTCTTTTTAAGAATTTCAAGTTCCTGGGTCTTGTCCGGGTAGTCAATGAGCACTTTAAGCATAAACCGGTCCACCTGGGCTTCGGGCAGAGAATAGGTCCCTTCCTGCTCAATGGGGTTCTGGGTCGCAAAAACCAGAAAAGGTGAGGGTAACAAATAGGTCTGGTCTCCTATGGTCACCTGGTTTTCCTCCATGGCTTCTAAAAGTGCGGACTGAACCTTGGAAGGTGCCCTGTTGATTTCATCTGCCAGGATAATATTGTTGAACAACGGTCCTTTTCTCGTTATAAAATCAGATGTTTTAGGACGATAAATTTCAGTTCCCGTCAAATCTGCCGGAAGAAGGTCCGGGGTAAACTGGATTCGCTTGAATTTTGCCTGCACAACCGATGCCAGCGTCTTTACCGCCCTTGTTTTTGCAAGCCC
>JAGLNZ010000432.1 GCA_023139225.1 Desulfobacula sp.
ATTTCATTACGGATACTGCTGATTAACAAATGACTTTTCTCTATTGATTCTTTGATCTGTTCCATAATCATTTATGTCCATATCATTTAAATTTACACAATTTTTTCAAAACAAAAAATTGTTTTTTAATAATGAATTTTAACTAATATAGTACTGGCGGCTAAAGTGTCAAGAAATGAAACAGGTAAGCAACGAGCCTTAATTTCTTACTTGTTTATAAGCTGGTCAGTGTAAAGAGATGAAGTGATCTTTATTACTTTTATAATATGACTTCTAATGGCTTTTTTATTCTTTAACGGATAATTGCGGAATGTCATTAAAATACCCGTTATTGATGCAATAAATGAGTGGGAATACATTCTTGCATTCTCATTTTTTACCCCGTGTCTTTTCAGAAGCTGTTCAAAAAGATCAAAAAAAATCTTGGTGACCGAATCAAACTTACCCATAACAGGATTTTTCAGGTTATCTTTCAGCATTAAATACGCCATCATTTGAAACGTGGATTCATTTTCAAAGAGATGATCGACAAATTTTATGCCGAATTTTTCAATGCTTGCCGGTTTTTCCTTTTGCACCATTGATTTAAATTCTTTGCTGGCAGAAGAAATATCCTGAAGAAACGCTTCATTAAATAATTCTTCCTGACTTGGAAAATATCTATAAATAGTTGCAGGAGAAATACCTGCCTCATTGGCGACCTCCCGCATGCCTACTTCAAAAAATGGCTTTTTTGCAAAAAGTGCCAACGCAGATTCAATGAGTATCTGTTTTCTTGCTTCCTTTTCCTTTTCTTTTAACTCTGCAAATCTAGATTCAGCCACGAATATTTAACCCTTTCCTGTGCATATTATCGATTGAATAGTCATTTCCTTATCATTTGTTTAAGCATCTGACAAGGCAAAAAACAACTCTATGCACAGGAACAAAAAATCGGGTCTAAACCTTAAAAGTCTGCACTATTTTTTTCATTTCCTCTGCCAGGGAGCTCATTTGATCCGCACTCTCCATGACAAGGTCACTGCTGTGTTTCATCTGATCCGTGGCTGAATTGACACTCCCGATATCCCGGGTGATGTTTTCCGCAACATGGGAACCCTGGTTGACATTTTCATTGGCCTCCTGGATACCCAGGGACAGGCTTGAAATATTACTGACAATCTCCTGTGTGGCAGCCGATTGCTGGGTTACTGCGGCGGCAATGGTGGAAACGATTTCATTGACATCCTTGATAACACCGGAAACTTCTTTGATTGAACTCACAGTGGAATCTGTATTATTCTGGACATTATCGATCTGCTCCCTGATATCTTTTGTAGCAGCAACAGTCTGGTTGGCCAGCTCCTTGATCTCATTTGCAACAACAGCAAAGCCTTTGCCTGCTTCTCCGGCCCTTGCCGCTTCAATGGTTGCATTCAGTGCTAAAAGATTGGTCTGGTCTGATATTTCCGTAATGGTGTCCGTCACCTTGCCAATGGATTGAGCCGCCTTATTTAATACGGACATGCTCTGTTCCGCTTCAGATGTTTTAGCAGCTGCTTCGTCGGAGATACTTCTTGCCTTTTCTGCATTCTGGGCAATCTCGTTGATGGTGGCATTCATTTCTTCTGCTGCGGAAGCCACCATGGCTGCATTGGCAGAAGACTCTTCCATGGCTGCTGCAACAGAAGAAAGGTTTGAATTCATCTCTTCTGCCGCCTTGGCAACATTTCCTGTCATATCTGAGGTAGAGTTTGCATTTCCGGTCATATCCGTTGCAACAGTAACCAATTCAGTGGAAGAACTGTCTATTTTTTCCGAATCCCCGGACAACTGCTGGATAATTTTTTGCAGTTTTTCCATAAAAAGATTGAACAGGTCCCCCAGTGTTGCCAGTTCATCCCTGGAATTTATTTTTATTCTCTTGGTCAAATCCCCTTCGCCCTTGGCAACATCTTCAAAATTGACAATCATGGCGTTGAGAGAGGAACCAATACCAAATATAATGATCAGGCAAAGCGCGGCAATACCCACAAAAATAAGCCCGGCAATAATAACCATACGAATGGTCAATGTTTTAACTTTTGAATTAATTTCATTACTGATTTCAGTTTTGATTGCTTCAACATTATCGATATAAACCCCTGTTCCTAACCAGTATTTGCTTCCGGGAATCATTTCAGCATATGACAATTTAGAAGTCAGGCCGGCTCCTGGTTTTTCCCAGACATATTGAACAAATCCACCGCCTTTTTTAACTTCTTCATATAATGCTTTCATAAAAAGAAAACCATTCTTATCTTCCAGGTTTTCCAAATTCTTTCCAATCAATTTATCCGAGATATGCCCAACTGTTATCAACTCATTGAAAACAAAAAAATAACCGGACTTGTCCTCTTCATACCTAATTCCTTTTAGTTCCTTTCTAATCAGGGCAACTCTTTCCTTATCGTTTTCAACATCCTTAATGACATTGGACAAAGCTACAGCCATGGAATGGGTTGCAACCTTGATTTTGTCTTTCTGGGCTTCCAGCATGACCTGGCCGGTTTTTTCAATGGCAAGATCCCGTGCCTTATTACTGGTGTTAACGGCAAACCAGACCATGAGGAGAAAAAGAACCAGAATGGAAACAATAATTAAATACATTCTTCCTTTAATGCTGAAACGATTTAACATAAAAAACCTCCTGTAAATAAAACATGAAATGACTTAGTCCTCATGGCAAATTTTGCAATTTCAATAGTAGCAGGTGCTTCAGGATAACAAATAATTTAGGGCAATAAATGAATTGAGTAATCTTAAAAACTTAAAAAAAAATTGACAAGTTGAATTGAGTCCTATTTTCGCATATTCTGCTTAAAAATCAAGAACAAATGCAGATATTGACGATTCTTTTGGTAATTGATATATATACATTTTAATTAAAATACAAAAAAAAATTATTTATGGAAAATATTATTAATAGAGATTTATTTGATTTTGAAATCGGGTACTTAATCAAAAGTCCCTGCCTCAATTGTGAGAACAAATCCCAGCTTCCAAAATGTCATGCAGACTGCATTATTCTGGACAAAATCCAGACAACACTTGCAAGGGGAATCTCATCCCAGTCTTCCTCTTATGAAAGTTGAATGCTTTTGAATCCATCTGTTTTTCCTAAAGAATCCAATTGTCTTGTAAAAAAATATTTATCACAAAAAATTTATAAAGCACTTAAACCTGTGAAGACTGATTCAGGGTTTACCCTGGCACAGGCCATTCATTCCGGGATAAAAAATCAAGACAGCTCCATTGGGATCTATGCCGGGGATGCACAGTCCTATGATACGTTTTCGCCTCTTTTTGATCCGGTTATCCATGAATACCATGGATTTTCAAAAAACATAAATCATAAATCAAACATCGGTCAGATCAGTCTTCCCATTCTTGATCCTGAAGGAAAATATATTAAGTCCACAAGGATAAGAGTGGCAAGGAATCTTAAAGGATTCAGCTTTCCCTGTCACATTACTTTATCCCGGCGCCGCGAACTTGAAAAAAAAATTATGGCTTGCTTAACCCTGTTAAAAAATAATCTTAAAGGAAAATATTATTCCTTTAACCATGTCAGTGAAAAAGAATTGGAGCGGCTTAAAAAGGAAAACCTGATCTTTGAAAAAGGAGACCGGTTTCAGGATGCAGCAGGAATCAATTCTGATTTCCCCAAATGCAGGGGCGTATTTCACTCGTTTGATAAACAATTTGTGGTCTGGGTCAACGAGGAAGATCACTTAAGGATCATCAGCCTTGAAAAAACATCAGATATTTCTAGTGTTTTTAACCGTCTTGCAAAAGCACTGCCCATATTAAAGCAAAACCTTGATTTTGCATGGAACAACACCTATGGGTACCTGGCGTCCTGTCCTACAAACATCGGTACATCCATGAGAGCCGGCGTACATATTCAACTTAAAAAATTTGAACAAAATAAAGATCTTCTCCATAATCTTGCCCAGGCCTATCATCTCCAAATCCGGGGAACCTGCGGGGAAAAAACAAAGATCAGGCATGCTGTGTTTGATATCAGCAACCGCCAAAGGCTTGGAATTTCAGAATCCGAGATCATTCAAAATCTTCATGCCGGACTTTTATCCATCATAACGGCTGAAAAAAACCTTTGAAGCTATCCCCTTCCAAATTTTTGGCATAAAAAATGCAAAAAATTTAATAAAGTTTAATTTAGACTGTAACTACTTTTTAAAGGTGACGGCATGAAAATACTAAAAATGATTTATTGGATCATAGCCTTATCAATTGTTACGGGCATTTTGGTTCTTACAAATAACGGATTTACAAATAAGTCAGAGGAGAGCACCATGGATAACAAAAATCAAAAAACTGAAATCGCTACCTTTGCAGGCGGTTGTTTCTGGTGCCAGGAATCGTCTTTTGCAGGACTTGACGGTGTTCTAAATGTCATCTCAGGCTATACCGGCGGGCATACGATCCACCCAAGCTATGAGCAGGTCACGTCCGGGACAACAGGGCATTATGAGGCGGTACAGGTGACATTTAATCCAAATATCATCACATACCAGGAGCTGGTCAAATTTTTTTTTCAGCAGATTGATCCCACCGATGCTGACGGTTCGTTTGTTGACAGGGGTAGCCAGTACAGATCTGCAATTTTCTACCATAATGAGACTCAAAAGAAAGAGGGGGAAAAAATTATAGAACAAATTAATAATTCAAAAAATTTTAATGGACCTGTAGCCACACAGATTCTTGAATTGGAAAAATTCTATGAGGCAGAAATGTATCACCAGGATTACCATAAAAAAAATCCCATCCGCTACAAATTTTACCGGGCAGGCACAGGAAGGGATGCTTTTATTAAAAAAAATCAAAAAAAGTTTGAACAGATATTTAATTCATACAGACCGTCAAAGGATCGTCTTAAAGAAAAACTGACCCCGCTTCAATATAAGGTCACCAGGCAGAACGGAACTGAACCACCCTTTGACAATGAGTATTGGGACAACAAACAAGAAGGTATTTATGTGGATATTATTTCCAATGAGCCCTTGTTCTCATCACGGGACAAATTTGTTTCAGGCACTGGATGGCCAAGCTTTACAAAGCCTATCGCAAAGGAATCCGCCCGGGAAATAGAAGACAACAGCCTGTTTATGAAAAGAGTTGAGGTCAGAAGCAAAAAGGCAGATTCACATCTTGGCCATGTATTTAGTGACGGCCCGAAACCAACCGGATTAAGGTATTGTATCAATTCGGCATCATTAAGGTTTATCCCAAAAGAAAACCTTGAAAAAGAAGGGTTTAAAAATCTTTTACGCTTATTTGACTAAGCAGCACCTTTAAAAGCAAAAAAACTCCTGCCGGCCGGTAGTATTAAAAAGGACGGCAGGAGAAGAGCTATAGCCATTCTATGGCTCATGGTTTTTT
>JAGLNZ010000433.1 GCA_023139225.1 Desulfobacula sp.
CTTCTTTGGGCATAATGCAATCCCCTGTCCGGTAATAAACGGCACATTTTTTATGGCACTCTTTTCCAATCTGGGTAATTTCAACAAAGGCTTTTTCCCCAAGTTTGAAAACCTGGCCTATGGGCTGGTTTTTCCAGTCAATCCCTGTTGTCGCAATATTTTCAGCAAAATCTCCAAAGTTTAATTTAAACTCCCCGTTGTTTGCATTTTCAATGCTTTCCGAAGCCAAAAAGCTTAATTGCCTGTGCCAGTCGCCCGCGTGGGCATCATCTTTGATTCCGTGATTTTCTATGAGTTTTGCCTGGGGGACACATTTTTTTATTGTCCCCTTTTTCTTGCTGACGGCAATGGAAACGATATTCATTTTCAAATCTCCTATACTACATTGTGATACCTATGTATATCATATGAAGGTATATACATGTCAACACAAAAATCATTCGCGCGATGGGCCGGGGTGTTCACGGATTTTCATGTCTGCGCCGTTAAAGGTCACAAGGGTCTGTCACCGGGAGCCGGCAGACTTTGCCCTTACAGGGATAAGCCGCTGTCATTCCATTGATTGTTTTTCTGCCCCTGACATGGGGAAGGACCTTTGATTTGGCATCAAGATCTTTTCCCTCCCGGGCAACAATCACCACACTTGCCGGTATAAATTTATTGCGCAATACATTCAGAAAAGGATTTGCCTGTTGTCTGCCGTTTCTTGGGGTGATGATGACAATTTCTTTGCCGGGCCTTGATAAAAGCTCTATTGCAAGGAGCATTCCTGAAAGATGTTCAGGCAGTTTTGAAAGTGCATCGGAAAAATACTTTAAACTGTTTTCAGCTCTTTCTTTATAACTTGGCCGGTCTGTATATAAATAAAGCCTTACAAGATTCATGACGGCAACTGCATTACCCGATGGGATTGCCCCGTCATTACTCGGTTTTTCCCTGATGATCAAGTCTTTCTGATCTGCCGGTGTCATGAAAAAACCGCCAGGGATTTTATCTTCGAATTTTCGCTGGATCAAGTCATCAATATCAATGGCTTTTAACAGCCATTCAATGTCAAATGTGGCTTCATAAAGATCTATCAAGGCAGCGGCCAGGAATGCATAATCGTCAAGAAATCCCTGGTGTCCCCTTTTTTTATTTTTAAAACTGTGGAAAAGTTTTTGATCATGCCAGAGGTTTTTAAAGACAAATGCATGGGTTTGTATGGCGGCATCAATATACTTTTTTTCATTAAAAGCAAACCCTGCTTTTGCAAGAGCAGAGATGACAAGGCTGTTCCATGAAAGGATAATTTTGTCATCAAGGCCTGGAAGGCTTCGAGTCAATCTTTTTTTATAAAGAGTTTGATTGGCCTTGATGATGATGTTTTCAAGCTCTTCAGGACTGACGGCAAAATTTTTTGTGATGAAATCCTGCTGTCCTGAAATATGCAGGATTTGCCTCTTATCCTCCAATTCCCGCAGGCCATAATATTGCCGGACTATTTTTGAAGTTCTTTCATTAAAAAGGGCATCTATTTCCTTAATGGTCCAGGTGAAAAAATACCCTTCCTCTCGTTCCCCACAGGGGGTTAAACTGTCCGCATCTGTGGCTGAATAAAATCCCCCTTCAGGGGACTGCATCTCTTTTAAAAGATAATCCAGGGTTTTTTGAGATATGCGCTTGTATTTAATATTTCCTGTCAGTTGATAGGCCTCGGTATATGCAATGGCAAGCTGCGCATTATCATAGAGCATTTTTTCATAATGGGGGGTGAGCCAGATGCTGTCCGTGGTATACCTGTGAAAGCCTCCGGCCACATGGTCATGGATACCGCCGGTCATCATCCTGTCAAGGGTCAGGGTAATCATATCAAGGACCTGTTTGTCTTTGGAAGTCAGATAATGCCGCATTAAAAGTCCCAAAGGAAGAGAAGACGGAAACTTGTTCTGACCAGCCAAGCCCCCATTGATTTGATCAAACCTTTTTTTATAGTTTTTAATGCTTTGAAAAATTAAATCTTTTCCGGCCAGGCTTTTTCCCGGCTCAGGCAAAGATGCCCTTTTTAAGTACTCTGAAATCTGGCTGCCTGCTTTTTTTATGCTGTTTCGATCCGTACAATACAGTTCATTCAATTTTTTTAAAATTGATAAAAACCCGGTGGGGGTCCCTCTGTCACCATCCCTTGCAGGAAAATAGGTGCCCCCATAGAAGGGTTTTTTATCCCCGGTTAAAAATACGGTCATAGGCCAGCCCCCGCTACCCTGAAGGGCTATAACAGCCGTCATGTAAATGGAGTCAATATCGGGTCTTTCCTCACGGTCTACCTTTATGGCAATATAATGCTCATTCAAATAAGTTGCGATCTCAATATCTTCAAAAGATTCCTCTTCCATCACATGGCACCAGTGGCAGGTGGAATATCCGATACTGAGCAGGATAGGCCGATCCAGTTGTCTGGCTTTTTCAAAGGCTTTTTCACCCCATGGATACCAGTTTACCGGGTTGTGGGCATGCTGGAGCAGGTATGGGCTCGATTCCAGAGCCAGCCGGTTGGTAAATTTCGGTTTCCCGTTGGAATCTAAATGTTTTGTTCTTGGGGAATTTTTTTTGTTATTTGTCGGTTCCATTTCATTTATCCTTTTCATCAGAGCGTTATCATAAGGCAAGTCGGCGGAAAGCTCCTGGGCAAAAGAAAGAGCCGTACAAAACAGGCTTAAAAATAAAAAAATAAATATATATCGAAACATGATTTTTTTATTCCAGGTTATACTGGTTTCTCTCAGGTTCCAGGTGAACCATGACATCAATAATTTTCGGATTGTTCCGGATAAGAGTATGCTTTACCTCTTCTGATATATCGTGACCCTGTATAACAGATAATTGTCCGTCAACCTCCAGGTGAAGGTCGATATAAATATAATTGGCAAGCTTCCGGGTTCTCAATTTGTGAACCCCTCTGACACTTTGTATATTGTTTATGGTTTTTTTAAGGGCATTGATTTTTTCTTTTGAAATTCCAGTATCCAAAAGGTCGTTGATATTGGTGAAAAGGATCCCAAACCCCACTTTTATGATAAACGCGGATACAATGACAGCTCCAATCTGGTCGAGGAATCTTAATCTTGGATCTAACAGGGAGGCAACAACTGCTATAAGCACGGGAATGGAGGACAATGCATCTGTTCTGTGGTGCCAGGCATTGGCTTTAAGGGAAGAAGAATTGGTTTTAACACCAACCTTGTATGTAAGCTTGAAGAGGATTTCTTTAACAATAATTGAGATAAGCGGGCCGATAATGACAATCCAGTTCAATTCAGACTGGTTCTTTTCCTGTAATGAAATCAGGCCGTTATATCCAATTGCACCGGCTACAAAAAGAAGGATAAACCCGATAATAATAGAAATAAAGGATTCAATTTTCTGGTGCCCATAGGGGTGGGAATCATCGGGTGGAGCCGTCCAGTATTTTACCCCGAACAAGATGACCAGATCGGATGAGGTGTCTGAAAAGCTGTGCAGGGCATCAGCAACAACCGCCTGGCTGTTGCCAATAAAACCAATAAAAAATTTAATAATGGAAAGAACAATATTTGCGGCAAGACCGATCAGGGTGATATTTTGGATTTGGGTTTTTTTGTCCATTTAAACAGTATAATCCAAACATAGGCTTAAATAAAGCAGTTTGAGTCTTCTTCACAGGGTAATCGCATGTAAAATTCATAATCGATACCCCTTCTTCCTCGGTTAAATGCAGAATCCAGGCCCTGTAATATGTATGCTAAGTGATGTAATTAGAGCGCCAGGAAAAAATCAACAATTATTTTTCATTAAAATTGAATATGCTTATATTTTTTCCTTGCACCCCATAGCTTTTTTTTATACTTTTTTGTGGAAAGGAATTAAAAAAATAATAAATATACCAAGTTAACTCGGTTATCCTTAAAATATTAATGTATAAATAATAACTTCTATTGAAAACTTTGATATGATATAATTATTCAATATTAAAGAGTATTGTTAAACTGAGGTGGAATAAAATGGAAAATGTTCAAACAATAGAAAAGGCTGTTTCCAGGCTATCTAAGCTAGATTTGAAAAATTTTAGAAATTGGTATGAAAGATTTGACCAAAAAGTGTGGGATGATCAATTTAAAGAAGATGCCGAATCTGGAAAGCTTGATGTGGTAGCTGATCAAGCTATTACTGATTTTAAGGCTGGAAGATGCAAAGAGATTTGAAGCATTATACTGCTCCATCCTTTTGGAATTGTTACTACAAACTCCCTTCAGTCATTCAAACATTGGCTGATAAAAACTTTGAAATCCTCAGATCAAATTCGCAACACCCATCCTTACATCTTAAAAAAGTTGACCGTTATTGGTCAGCAAGAGTTGGTAAACGGTATCGTACATTAGCTGTAGAAACAGAAGCTGGACTAATCTGGTTTTGGATAGGTACTCACTCCGAATATGACAAAATGATTGGTTGATGGATGACAAGGTGCTGGAGTCGATCGGGGGCTACTGAGCGGCTTTCGAAAGTTTCGGCTTTATTATAAATTTTATTCATGCTGAGGTTATTGGCACTAAGCCCCCGACAGCTCAACTGGTACTCTTAACGTTATCACGCCGAGCAAAGCTCGGTGTATCTTGCAGGGTGAAAGTCCCTGTCGGGATGGGAATCAGCAATGATGGAACCGAATTCATCAGAAATAAAGGAACAAAAATCCCGGTGGGACGCATGCTGGTTTGCCGACACACCTGCTGGAAGGACTTGAACAAGAAAGCTGCCAGTGGTGTAGATAAAGTGACAGCGCAGGCTTATGAGGAAGATTTGGAAGCCAATTCACATTCCCGGTTGGATACCACAAGTCACATAAAAAACAGGTCTTCAATTTCCAGCTAAATCGTTGGCATTCTTTCGGATACGCCAGGTTCGAAGATATGAAAGAAGCAGGTGAAAAGATTAATACTTTTGAGGATTGGAAACGTGAGATGCGGGGAACTATATAAAAGATATTTGAGATTAATTGGGATAACGACTATCCCTACTGGGATTGATGGATTAAATGAAATTGTACACAAACATATTTTGCATATTCCATTTGAGAATGTATCCAAGCTACTTCTTTTTGGAGAAAAAAAAAGTGGGCGTCCAATAACCTTAACCGAATTCCTCGATGGAATTGAATTTCAGAGCCTTGGTGGCACGTGCCATTCCAGCAACCCTTATTTACATGCGCTTTTAGATTTTCTTGGCTATAAGACACGATTGCTGGGAGCGGATATGAGTGAACGGAATGTGCACACGTGTATTCGTACCCAATTATATTCACACGAATATCATATTGATGTTGGTTATGCCGCACCTTTCAGGAAACCAATGCGATTGGATAAAATACCTTATCAAATCAAACACGGAAAATATATTTACCTATTTATGAAAAACGAAAATTTTAAAAAATATGAAATTGCTGTTTTTTTAAATGGCAACAAAATTCATGGATATATTTTAAATGAAGAGTCTCGTAAATTTAATTTTTTTTCTAAAACAATCCATGAGTCCTTCGAAATTGGAAAGGCCTTTATGTCGTGTATCCGTATCACGCGTTTTTTTAAAGACAAAACTGTCGAGTTGAAAAATAGAACTCTTATCCATTACAAAGGAGGACAGAGCTCCTTAAAAGTGCTGAAAAATATTGAACAGGTTGAAAATGCCGTTAAAAACGATTTAATGATGCCACATTGTCCAATTCGAAAGGCAGTCAAAATACTTGAGCAAATAATACAAAAACCCTTTTTTGAAGGTGAATACTATCCAGAGGAGTATTAAATATTTAGATAATCATGACACTTAACATCGGGTTCAACCGGATGCCCGGGCGCTTGGTGCTGAAATTTAGGAAGGCAGAGGTTCGCGTGTCAAAGTCGCATTAAATGATATACGTGCTGTTTTTCATCGACCTCATCCGGAAAGAGCTACAAACAAAGGTGCCGTAAAATCTGTACGAAGATTTTTGGTTCGAGTTGAACCAGAACTCCATAAAACACTTGTCATACAGGCACGTAAAAATGGAAAAGCCTCAACGCATGGGTTCATGATGCCCTTTATAAAGTAGTAAAGGATGGCACCCCGGCGCTTAAGAGGGATCGGGACGTACTTTCAGCACCCCTGCAGGAACCCTATAATTTTTTTGAATCTATATGTGGTCATCCCGGACTTCTTCAATCATGGGAATAAACTTTAAGTTGGCTTTTGGAAATGCAAACTTATCAATATCTTTGAGTCTGATCCATTTAAAATCAATGGGCCCGTTTAAATGAATCGGGCCGGAGATATATTTGCAGTTAAAAACGTCCATTTGAATTTTAAAATGGGTGTAGGCATGGTGTATTGTTGTCAGGTGAGATTCTATCCGGGCCGTAACACCGGTTTCTTCCCTTATTTCCCGGATGCAGGCAGATGGAGCATTCTCGTGTTTTTTAAGCTTTCCCCCCGGGAATTCCCACAATCCGCCCAAAAGACCTTCAAGCTTTCGCCGGGTGATCAGGAGTTTTCCATTTTTCCGGACAATCCCGGCTGCAATATGATAGGCAGGGACTTTTTTAGCCTTAATACGCCTGGGATATCGGGCCACTTTATCAGACAAGAATGCTTTGCAAAATTCAGAAACCGGACAGGTATTGCACTGCGGGTTCCTATGCGTGCATAATAATGCGCCCAGCTCCATCATGGCCTGGTTAAATGTTCCCGGATCATTTTTATCAAGGAGCCTGTCAGCATACTTTTTAAAATAGTTATGGGACGAGGGTTTATTGGCCGGATGCTTGATGCAATGCACTCTTGCCAACACTCGTTTGACATTTCCATCCACTACGGCAAACGGATGACCAAAGGCAATACTCTGGACTGCAGCGCCAATATAATCTCCCACTCCGGGCAGCTTTTTGAACTGGTAAAAATTATCAGGTATAGTGCCGTTTAAGTCTTTTGTGATGATAACGGCTGCTTTATGAAAATTTCTGGCCCGGGCATAATAACCTAGCCCCTCCCACATTTTGAGAACCGTTCCAAGATCAGATTTGGCCAGATCATGAAGGGTGGGGAAACGATCTATAAAATTAAAAAAATACGGAAGAACCGTTTTGACCTGGGTCTGCTGGAGCATGACCTCTGATATCCAGATGCGGTACGGATCAAGGTTCTCCCGCCAGGGAAGCTTTCGTTGATGTGTCTGATACCATTTTACAAGTTTTTTCTGAAACCTACAGATATCTGTATGTTGTTTCAAATTGAATAATGCATCCTTTAAAACCACCGTTAAGCCTTTTAATATTTATTCCAAAATATGGATTTGACTTCAATTGGGGGTAGGCAATGTGTTTGATTTTTGTATAAAGCAGGTGACCTTAGTTTATAGGTGTAAATGAGAACTTTTGTCCGCCAATGGACATTTCATACATTAGTCCGCCAAGGGTGTGGATAAATACAGCCATTCCTTTTGTGTAGGTTGCTTCTGCCTGTTTGCCGGTGGCGGGTCCAAGACTTGCCCCGGCCGTAGTGCCCTGGGTGCTTGCCTGTGCCTGTGCTGCCGCTGTGATGGCGACGGCAGACACAGAACCGTCAAATTCAAAGCTTCCACTTATAAACTCATCATAGGATCGTTTATCCTGGAAGAAAATGATTTCGCTGAAAGCCTGGCCACCCAGTTGGAATCCAATACTTATTTTCATCAGTGTAGCTGTGCCTGAGATACGGCCCTGTTTGTATACTCTTCCTGAACCATAGGCACCGCCCAAAACAATTCCGCCTTTTCCAACAGCTGGAAATACGGCATATCCATATGCCGCGTTAAAAAATGGTTTTACAGCATCAGACTTGTTAAATTTGTCAATGGTGTTTGTATAATCATCAGCCATTGCATTGTTTGAAACTGATAATATAAAAATAGCAAAGAACAAAGATAAACTAAGCTTAATTAATTTCATAATCTGCCTCCTTAAAGAATAAATATTATTCCTTTTACCAGTCTTATTGTCTTAATTCCAGTTTTTTTAGATGTGATGAGATAAAAATGGCATATTTTCTGACAGGAGATAAATTTCTATCTATTAAAATAATATGATATAAAAATATTAAATTATTCTTGTAACTTCCATATTTTCTAAATATAATTCGATATCATGGAAAAAATTGAAAAATTTAAAACTGATCCTTCCTTAAAACTCATGGATCGTGTGCAGCAGGTTTTGTCGTATTATCAGTACTCATACAGGACAGAACAATCCTATAGCAGGTGGATAAAAGAATATATAAGTTTTCTCGGAATGAAAAAAGTGCCTGAACATCGGTTTCAAAAGGAGATCGGATCTTTTCTGACCTATCTTGCCCGGGAAAGAAAGTTATCCGGAGCCAGTCAAAAACAGGCGTTGAATGCCATTGTTTTTTTATACAAACGAGTGTTTGATATTGGTATGGATATAAAGATAGAGCCTGTTAAGGTCAGAAAAAAGCCGGCACTTCCTGTGGTCATGACAAAAGAAGAAGTTAAAATGGTGCTGTCTATGTTGAAAGGCAGGCATTTGTTAATGGCCCGATTGCTTTATGGCTCAGGATTAAGACTCATGGAGTGTATACGGTTAAGGGTTTATAATTTAGATTTTAAACGGGATATGATATATATCCATCCTGTCAAAGGAGGTAAAGACAGAAAGATTATGATACCAAAACTGGTTAAACAGGACCTTTTCAACCAGGTGGAAACCATAAGAAAACTTCATATAAAAGATCTGACCATGGGTTTTGGAGAGGTTGAACTGACCGATGCCCCGGACCGGCAGGAGAAGGTGGAGGGAAAAGAATTTATCCGGCAATACGTTTTTCCTTCAAAAAAGATAAAGCCGGACCCAAGAACCGGCATGGCACAGCGATCCCATGTGCTTGAATCCGGGCTGCAAAAAGCTGTGAAAACAGCCGCACAAAAAGCAGGAATTAAAAAGAGTGTTTCCTGTAATACTTTCAGGCATTCTTTTGCCACACATATGCTGGAGAATAATGTAAATATTTATATTGTAAAAGAGCTTATGGGACACGCAGATATTAAAGCCACCCAGGTGTATACCCATGTGATGGAGAAAAAAGACAACATAGTTTTAAGTCCTTTGGATGTGTTGTAAAATAAAAAAAAATGAAATCAATCATTCAGGTAATCAGTTTTGGCCTCTCGTGTTACGCCCTTATCCTGGTTGCACTTTATTTTTTTCAGGACAAGCTTTTGTTTTTCCCGGGTCTCAATCCATTTGGCGATTGCCCTGAAATGGAGCAGCGCAATGCAAGGGCAGAAACCCTCAAGGATATTCGCTACTATCAAAAGATAAAACCAGAGCCTGACAACTGGATCATCATTTTCCACGGTAATGCCGGCAATGCATGCGATAGAACCTATTTTCTGGACGTTTTAAAAGATTTTAATTCCAACCTGATTGTATTTGAATATCCCGGCTATGGAAAAGATTCAAACGCGCCTGGTGAAACTATTTTTCTTAATCAGGCACTTGAGCTGATTTCTCACATCAAAAAAAAGGATAAGGCGTGCCTGCCCGTTTATCTTATGGGGGAGTCCCTGGGAACCGGAGTGGCCACATGGATAGCAACTAAAACCGATATCAAGGGTTTGATTCTTATTTCTTCGTATACTTCCATTGCACAGGTTGCCCAGCATCATTATTCCTGGCTGCCGGTAAAATTTTTAATGAAACATAAATTTCTGGCTCACACCTGGGCCAAACAAACCCGAACACCGGTCATCCTCTTTCATGGCATTAATGATGACATTATTCCGATTCATTTTGCCCGGCAGCAATTTTTGAATTTCAAAGGAGAAAAAGAGCTGGTTGAGATTCCGGATTGCGGCCACAACGATATTATTGATACAGGAGAAAAAATTCTTAAGGAAAAGCTCTGGCAGTTTTTATTAAAGACTTCGGGGTAATAATACCCTTTACAAAGCAGGTTAACTGTCAAGAAGGACCCTTATTTTCTTATTTAATTGCTTGATGGAAAAAGGCTTCTCAAGCATATCGGTAAAACCGTAATCCCTGAATTTTTTGATTTTTGTACCATCTGAATGTCCTGTAATGAGGATTCCCATAATGTCCGGATCTGTTTTCTTAATCTGTTTCATGGTTGGAAAGCCGCCCAGGCCGGCCTGGATATCAAAATCAAGCAGTGCAACATCAATTGTTTTGTTACAGACCTTGGCTTTTTTGCAGATTTCAATGGCCTGGTTTCCGTCAGATGCCGTAAGTGTTTCGTATCCCAAGCGCTGCAAAAGCTGGGAGATAACATCAACAATCAGTTCGTCATCATCCATGACCAACACCCTTGTGATGGTTTTATTCAAAGCAGGTTCAACCGGATGTTTAAAATTTACCTGGGCACTGTTCTCAATCGTATTTTTGCTGACAGCCGGTAAAAAAATGTGGACTGTCGTGCCTTTTTGCACAGTTGATTCGACATGAATGGTACCACCGTGCCTGGTGATAATGGACCATGCAACGCTAAGCCCTAAGCCTTTGCTTTTCCGGCTGTCCAGGGGCTTGGTGGTGAAGTAGGGATTAAAGATCATATCCAGATGCTCCCGGGATATACCGCAGCCTGAATCTGAAATGGAAATGGAAATTCTAGGGGGAGTCGATGCCTGGTTCAGGTATTTTAGGGCAATATCAATCCGGCCACAGCCATCCATTGAATCCACTGAATTTTTAAGAATATTTTCTAGTGCAACCTCAAGCTGATCCGTGTCTGCATAAAAGGATCCGGGAATCGGGTCAGATTCAAAAGAAAAGGTGATTTTTTCAGAATCAAGATTCTTATCAAAAGTTTGCATGATCAGTTTTTCAATATCGGTTTTTGTTTTGAAAGGTTTGCCGCCCCTTGCAAAGGTAATCAGCTTTGAGGATATGCTTTTGGCCTGCATGATACCTTTCTCGGCAATTTTCAG
Source organism: Desulfobacula sp. (assembly GCA_023139225.1). Lineage (GTDB taxonomy): Bacteria > Desulfobacterota > Desulfobacteria > Desulfobacterales > Desulfobacteraceae > Desulfobacula. The sequence continues at coordinate 10,985 of JAGLNZ010000433.1, forward strand.
ATATTTTTGTGTTTCATTGTCAGAGCAGCAAAGCTGGGCAAGGTTGATATTTCCCATGATGGTGGACAGGGTGTTGTTGAAATCATGGGCAACCCCACCAGCCAGGGTGCCGATGCTTTCAAGTTTTTTGGATGTTTCAATGGCTTTTTCAAATTTCCGGAACAGTTTTTCATTTTCTTTTTTTTCTGTGATATCAAGAGCGGTTTCAAGACGGACGATTCTTTTATCATACCATTCTATAGCCTTGTCAACAATACTGTACCAGCGATTATTAACTGTATTGCGAAATTCCCATTCATAAGGCTTACGCGGGTTCCCGTCAGAATCAAGCAGTCTTTTATTCGTACAAAAGGGACAGGGGCCTTTCTGGCCTTTCTGGATAACCTGCCAGCATTTGAGTCCTTCAATGGACAAAGGATCATCATACCCTAATGTTTCCAAGGATTTTTTATTGGCATAAATTAATTCATGGGTCTGCATATCCGATACATAGACAATTGCCTCCATTGAATCAAATATGCCCCTGAATATGGCGAATCCTTTTTCAGTTTTCTCTTTTTGGGAGATCAGATATTTTTCCAGGTCATATTTTTTTTGTGCCCGGTCAATGGTTTTGTACAGGATGTCCATATTCTTGACAGGTTTTTCCAGATAATCAAATGCATTGTTCTGTTTCAATGCATTTGCTGCATTTTCAATGCTGGCGTATCCGGTAAGAAAAATGATCTG
>JAGLNZ010000434.1 GCA_023139225.1 Desulfobacula sp.
AAAATTAACTGGGTTGTTTTTTCTTTTATTATTATAAATCTGGGTTTTTTAGGCTCGATATCAGCAGAGGTTATCGACAGGATTGTAGCCATTGTGAATAATGATATTGTCACCTTGGTTCAATTAAATAAAGAAACAGCGCCTTATATAAAAAATGTTGAGTTTTCCGGATATTCGGATGAAAAGAAAAATGAAGCAATACAGACAATCAATAAAAAGATACTCAATGCATTGATTGACCAGTCATTAACTCAGCAGGAAGCCAAACGATATCTAATCAGTGTATCCGACATTCAGGTCAATAATGCTGTGGAAGATGTAAAGAAAGCCAAATCACTGAGCCCCGAAGAATTTGAGCGTGCTCTGAATCAGGAGGGACTCAGCCTGGCAGAATATCGTGAAAATATCAAAAAGCAGATATTACAGGCCATGTTAATCAACCAGGCGGTAAAATCAAAAGTGATTATAACGGATTCTGATATAAAAAAATCATATGAAGCCAATGCTGGAAAATATTCTGGTAAAAAGAAGTATCACTTAAGAAATATCCTTATGGATAATGAGGATAAAATTAAAGAAATTAAAAAGAAACTGGATAAAAAAAAGAAATTTACCAGCCTTGCAAAAAAATACTCAATCGCACCGAATGCTTCAGAAGGCGGTGACCTTGGAATGTTTGACATCAATAATTTTTCTGAAAAAATTAAAGACAGTATATCCCAGTTGGATAAAGGCGAATTTACTGATGTGATCTCGACACCACAGGGATTTCAGATTTTTTACATAGAAGACATTGTCCTTAAAGGAGCCAAAACATTACAGCAGGCCCATGACGAAATTCATGGGATTTTATATGGTGAACAGATCAAGAAAAAATTTGAAACCTGGCTTGAATCATTAAAGAAAAAGGCGCATATAAAAATTATGCTTTGATTTGGCTTTTGCCTTGTTAAGCTAAGGAAGACCATGCACATTGAACAGATAAAAATTCTGACTGCCAGTTTAAAAAGACTGTTACGCCGCGGGGCAACCAAACAGTTACTGAATATCATCCATAAAACTCATATGGCCGATCTTTCCCTTGCTTTTAAAGAACTGTCTGCGGATAACCGTGAAAAATTGTTTGCTTTAATGGATGATCCGGAACAAATCGGTCTTCTTTTTTCCATGCTGGATGAGAGCCTTTTTCTGGAGTTTGTAAAAAATGTAGACTTTAATAAGCTTGTGGATATATTTGATCACATGCCTTCTGATGATGCTGCATCCCTTTTAAGCCTTCTGGATGAAGAGCTTTCGGATCAAATTCTTTCAAAGATGCAGAAAGAAGAATCAGATAATGTCGAGCAGTTGATGAGCTACGGAGAGGATACTGCCGGCAGTCTCATGGTAACCGATTTTATCGCACTGGAAGAGGATGTGGGGGCCAAACAGGCCATTGAAACATTACAGAACAAGTATCTGGATGTTGAAATGCCGTTTTATATCTATGTTGTAGATGAATATGGGAAACTGGTTGGGGTCAGCTCACTAAGGCAGTTGGTTGTTGTACATCCCAAAAAACCTTTAAAAGAATTTATGGCAAAAGATCTTGTCACTGTAAAGCCTTATACAGACAGGGAAGAAGTGGCAAAGCTGGTTGCAAGATATGATTACCTGGCAGTGCCTGTTGTGGATGATGATAACAGGATCGTAGGAATTGTAACAGTTGATGACGTTATTGATATTCTCCATGAAGTTGCCACCGAAGATATGTTGAAAATGGCAGGAGTGGGGGAAGAATACATTGAAACCCAGACTGTTCTCAGGGGAACAAGAATTCGTCTGCCCTGGTTGCTTGCAAGTTTTTTTGGCGGTGTGGCCGCTTTTTTTATAATAGGCGGGTTTGAGGAAAATCTTGCAAAATTCACAAGTCTGGCCGCGTTTATTCCTGTTATTATGGGGATGGGTGGAAATATCGGCACCCAGAGTTCCACCATCGTAGTCCGTGGTATTGCCACAGGAAGAATTAATCTTCACGATTTTTACAAAGTGGTTTCAAAAGAGCTTGCAGTGGGATTAATCCTGGGTGTCGTATATGGTCTTTTTATCGGACTTATTGCCAGCCTCACTTTTGCCGCAGATCCGTTTGCTCCGGCATTGGCATTTGCAGTGGGACTTGCCGTCCTGTCCTCCATGTCCATTGCAGCACTTGTCGGCTCCATGGTCCCCCTTGTTTTTGAGAGACTTAATATTGATCCTGCCGTAGCAACAGGACCGATTGTCACAACTTCCATTGATATTGTCAGTGTGTATTGCTATTTTACGATAGCAAGTCTTCTTCTGGGTCTTTAAAGGTTGTTTGCAGATGCATGGTTTCACAACAGATGCCATATTATTAAGAAAAATTGAGTATGGCGACCATGATTTCATTATCAGCTTTTTAACTAAGTCCAGAGGTAAAATATCGGTAATTGCCAAAAATGCAAAAAAGAGTGTTAAACGGTTTTCAGGAGCGTTGGATCTTTTTTCTGTTAATCACATTCAATGTACTTTTCCCAAAAAAAAGAAAGATGGCCTGATCATACTCTCCCAGGTTGATCTTGAAAATGGATTTGCAAATATCCGGTATGATATATTTAAAACAGCCTATGCAAGTTTCTGGGTGGAATTGATTCATTTCTGGCTGGAGGAAGATAAAGTTGTGTCCCGTTTGTATGATTTGTTGTTATTTTCTCTTGGTGCGCTAAATGCTGGAACCCTGTCCAAAGAAGTGCTAAGCCTTCTTTTTCAAATTCGGTTTATGAGCATATCCGGATTTTTCCCTGATATCGAAAAATGTGATGAGTGTAAAACACCTGTTGATCTTATTGAACAAAAGAATGTCAGGTTTGATTTTAAAGAAGGACGGATTGTCTGCCAAAATTGTATTAAAAAAAGTTCCCAATATGGTATGACGGTTTCAAAAGGCACTTTGAAACAGCTTTTTTGGATAAATAACAGTGATATCAGCAGGGTTGATAGAATAAAATTTTCAAGCTATGCTATAAATGAAGGAGAAATAATACTGGAAGCCTTTATCCAGTATCATGTGGGAAGGGATTTTAAAAGCCTGCAATTTCTTAAGCATTTAAGACGGGAAAAATGAATTTAGAAAAAAAACTTGAAAAAAAAATTAATACATCCGTCCC
>JAGLNZ010000435.1 GCA_023139225.1 Desulfobacula sp.
TTTGTCTTTCCCCCTGGCAAAAAGGATATATCAAGGTATCCTCAAAGGGATTTAAAAGTGCAGTTTTTAAGAAGGATGAAGCACCGTTTAATCATCCCATGGGGTTGATGTTTGCCTGTGCAAAATTTTTTGATGCCCACGGGGTTCATATCCGGATCAAATCCGCTTCACCACCCAGAAGTGCTTTAGGGGGTTCTTCTTCTGCGGCAGTAGCTATTATTGCGGCATTCTATATAGCACTTGATAAACCAATAGTTTGCGAACAGATTGCCTGGCTTGCCCATTATTTGGAAGCCAGTGTGGCAGGGGTTCCCTGTGGGATGCAGGATCAGCTTGCCGCTGCCTTTGGGGGGGTAAATCAATGGATCTGGAAAATGGGAAAAATTTCTCCTGAATTTAAACAGGTTCCTGTCTTTGAGAATGAAGACGAAATAAAGATGTTTAATTCAAATATCCTCATTGCCTACTGCGGAATTCCTCATGTGTCTAAAGATATTAATAAACAATGGGTTGAATCCTTTGTATGTGGTGAAACAAGATCAGATTTTGAGAAAATTGCAGATTTAACAAAAGAATTTTCAAAGGCTGTAAAGAACAGGCGTTTCAGGCAGGCTGCCGAGCTTATGAACCGGGAAACAAAATTAAGACTTGCAATGACACCTGATGTGCTTGACAATACCGGAAAAAAGTTGTTTGAAAGTGCTATAAATTGTGATTGCGGTGCCAGATTTACCGGAGCCGGGGGAGGCGGGTGTCTCTGGGCTGTCGGAGAACAATTGGATATTAAAAAATTGAAATCCTCCTGGCAAAAGATACTTGGCAGTGTCAAAGATGCAAAAATCCTTGACACAACAATTGATAATAAAGGTATTATAATACTTTAACCATAACTTTTTACTTAAAAAAGTGGAGCAAAATGAATTTTCAAGATGTGATTTTAAACCTTAACAATTTCTGGGCTGAGCGGGGTTGTGTTCTCATACAATCCTATGACATGGAAGTGGGTGCGGGAACATTTCATCCCACAACACTCTTAAAGGCCCTTGGGCCCGAACCATGGAAGGTCGCCTATGTACAGCCCTCAAGACGTCCGACAGATGGCCGCTATGGGGAAAATCCCAACAGGCTTCAGCATTATTACCAGTATCAGGTGATTTTAAAACCTTCTCCTTCTGATGTGCAGCAATTGTACCTGGAGTCCATGAAAACCCTTGGTGTAGATCCCCTTGAACATGACATCCGTTTTGTCGAAGATGACTGGGAGTCTCCGACTCTTGGGGCTTCAGGGCTTGGATGGGAAGTCTGGCTCGACGGCATGGAAGTCACCCAGTTTACTTATTTTCAGGTGACTGGAAGTGTGGATGTCAAACCTGTCTCGGTTGAACTGACCTATGGCCTGGAACGTATCAGTATGTATCTGCAGGGTGTGGATAATGTATTTGATCTAAAATGGAATGATGAGATTACTTACAGGGATGTTTATCACAGCCAGGAGGTGGAACAGTCAACCTATAATTTTGAAATTGCAGATGTGGACCTTTTGTTTGATCTGTTTAAAAAATACGAGACGGAAGCGCATCGGATCATCAAAGAAGGGCTGGTCATTCCCGCCTATGAATATTGTTTGAAGTGTTCCCATACCTTTAATCTTCTGGATGCCCGCGGTGCCATCAGTGTGACCCAGAGGACAGGGTATATTAAACGTATCAGGGATATTGCAAGGGCGTGTTCCAAAGCTTATCTCTTACAAAGGCAAGAAATGGGGTATCCGTTATTGAAGAATGGAGGGGCAAATTAAAATGAATAAACTTTTAATTGAAATTGGCACAGAAGAGATCCCGGCCGGCTATATTATCCCGGCTTTAAATGCCTTTAAGGCGAAGATTCTTGCATCTTTGGATAAATCAAGAATTGATTATGGTGAGCCCCAAACGTTTGGAACACCTAGACGTCTTGTATTAATGGTGGAAAATGTAGCAGATATGCAGAATGCCAAAACATCAACTATTACAGGACCGCCTGAAAAAATCGGGTTTGACGCCAACGGCAATCCAACCATTGCTGCAGAAAAATTTGCCTCCAAGGCAGGAATAGCAATTGATCAAATCAAGGTTGAAGACACAAAAAAGGGCAGGTACCTGACGGCAGTCATCGAAGAAAAGTGCGAGTCATCTGTTTCCATTCTGGAAAGCATTCTTGAAAAACAGATTTTATCCATACCCTTTCCCAAACGCATGAGATGGGGAGACCTTTCCATCAGCTTTGCCCGTCCTATTATTTCACTGGTGGGGCTTTTAGGAGAAAAAATCCTTGATTTTAAAGTGGGCAATATAAAATCTTCTTCTCGAATTTTCGGGCATCAATTCATGTATCCGGGAAAATATAAGGTTGAATCGGCAGATAACTATATCAAGGTTGCCGAATCTATCGGCATCACTCCGGATATTGAGAAAAGAAAGGCTATGTTAAAGGAGGCCATTGAAGCCTGTGCAAAAGAGCACCAGTCAAAAATACTTGAAGATGACGAGTTGATCAATATTGTGACAAATCTTGTTGAATCACCATTCCCCATTGTGGGCAAGTTTGATGATGAGTTTCTTGAAGTGCCGGATGAGGTTCTGATCACAGCCATGAGGGAACATCAGAAGTATTTTGCCCTGATAGATGAAAAGGGTAATTTAAAACCCTTGTTCATTGCAGTTAACAACACAAAAGCAAAAGACATGCAGCTTGTGGCAAGAGGTCATGAAAAAGTACTCCGGGCCCGTTTGTCCGATGCAAAATTTTTCTATGAAGTGGACCTTACATCTTCATTGGATGATTTTGCTCAAAAGCTTAAAAATGTAACCTTTCAGGAGAAACTTGGAACGGTTTATGATAAAACCCTGAAGATTGGTAATCTTGCTCAATATCTTGCAGAAGAATCAGGCTATGATGATAAAGAGACCTTGAAATTGGATGTAAACAGAGCTGCTCAAATCTGCAAGGCAGACCTTGTCAGCCAGGTGGTCATTGAATTTACAAAACTTCAGGGCATTATCGGCAGGGCTTATGCACTAAAAGCCGGAGAAAAAGAAGATGTTGCCCTTGCCATTGAGCAGCATTACAGACCGGTATATTCCGGCGGGAAACTGCCTGAAAATCCCACGGCCTGTCTTCTGGCTATTGCAGACAAGCTGGATACCATTTGCGGCTGTTTTTGTGTTGGTTTGATCCCAACCGGCGGCGCAGATCCTTATGCATTAAGAAGACAGGGGATTGGTATCATCCAGATTATGCTCCAGGAAAATTTGGTGCTTTCCTTGACTTTAATGATTAATAAAGGTGTTGAAGCCTATATTGATAATGCCGGAGAAAAAGAAGAGACAGTCTTAAAAATCCTGGGATTTCTTAAAAATAGAATGGTCAATATCCTGACCGATAAGGGTTTTTCAAAAGAAGCTGTTCATTCTGCGCTTTGGGCATCTTTTGATAATCTGCCTGATGTTGTTTTGCGGGTCAAGGCTCTTGATTCTCTAAGGAAAGATCCGGATTTTGAACCCCTTTCAATTACATTTAAACGGGTTGAAAATATTATAAAGAAAGCACAGGCAAAAGCCGGGGTTCCTGTAGATGAAAGCCTTTTTGAAGATGTTTCTGAAAAAGGATTGTTCAGTGCTGTCAATGAGGTTCGTCAAAAAGTCGAGAATTTGATTCAACAAGGAAATTATGATAAAGCACTCTCGCATATTGCCACTTTAAGGCCGAAAGTGGACACTTTTTTTGATGATGTAATGGTTATGGCCCAGGATACAAAATTAAGACAAAACAGAATAGCACTCTTATCATCAGTGTCAGGATTGTTTAAAAATATTGCAGATTTTTCTATGATATAAATTTGATCGCGAAAGGAAAGATATATGGCAGGATATGATCCTGAAAAGGATAAAAAATTAAAAGAATGGAAAAATGAAGAAACAGGACTTCTTATTTCGATTCACCAGTATGGTGAGGGAGAACCAAAAGTTCAGCTGGGACCCAGAATTCTCAAAAAGAAAGACGGATCGGACAGGGCACCTTCAAAGGCCGGTCGGCTCTCCATTGAAGACATTGCATGGATTTATGATATCATTGATGAGGTAAAGGATGAATTATCCGACCTGGTCGGACCTGAATAATGAATCCATAGTCCCTCCCATGGGTGCACGAAGGGCGCCTGATATCGGTTCTGTGGCAGTTATGGTAAGTTGTGAACCCGATGTCGGCTATTTAAGATCAAACACCGCAATTTCAAAGGTTTTACCCTTTTTTACCAGTACCCTTATGACACCTGACGGGTGTGATGAGGGTATCTGTATTGTCGGGCCCTTTATCGGTGCCCCTTACGGTGTAATGCTGTTAGAGTCGTTAATTGCCAAAGGAGCTGATAAAATCATTGTCCTTGGCTGGTGCGGGGCTGTGACGGATCAACTTAGCGTTGGAGATATTATCCTTCCCTGCAAGGCCATTGTGGATGAGGGAACATCCTCCAATTACAAGGTTCTGGATAAAAAGATCCCCAGTTCAGCACCTGACTTGAATTTAACAGATCAATTGTCAGACCATCTGGCATCATGTGAAATTAGTTTTCAAAAGACGACCATCTGGACCACGGATGCCATTTACAGGGAGACAGAAAACAAAGTTGCTTATTTCAGGAAACTTGGAGCCCGGGCAGTTGAAATGGAATGCTCGGCCCTTTTTTCTGTAGCCCAATATCGAAAGGTAAGCATTGCAGGACTTCTTGTTGTGTCTGACAGTGTGGCGTCAGAAGACTGGGATCAAGGATTCAGGAAAAAACATTTTAAAAAGGCAAGACAGACTGCATGTAAATCCGTGATGACCTTTGCCAAAAAATTGTGTGAATATGAATGACCCAATAACAGATCAGATAAAAAAACAAGCAAAAAGACTTCAAAAGGAATTGACGGAGCACAGCTATCGGTACCATGTTCTGGATGACCCTGTGGTTTCGGATGTTGAGTATGACATGATGCTCAAACAGCTTATTGAAATAGAAGAGAAGTTCCCACAGTTTTCGACCTCGGATTCTCCGACAAAAAGGGTGGGGGCTCCTGCCCTGGATTCATTTGACCAGGCAATCCATTCAATTCCCATGTTAAGCCTTGATAATGCATTCATTGATCAGGATATCTTGGATTTTCACAAAAGAGTTGTTAAAAAATTAAATCAAGAGGACATTTTATATACGGTTGAACCCAAGCTGGATGGGGTTGCCGTTGAATTGAAATATGAAAACGGATTATTGTTACAGGCCACAACAAGGGGGGACGGGGTCACAGGTGAAGTAATCACACAAAATGTCAGGACCATTAGATCTGTTCCATTAAAATTATATGAGGGGAAACTCAAAGCGCCTTCCCTGCTTGAAGTCAGAGGAGAGGTCATCATCATGCGGCCTGATTTTGATGGCCTGAACTTAAGGCGCCTTGAACAAGGTGAAAGCATTTTTGCCAACCCGAGAAATGCGGCCGCAGGATCATTAAGGCAATTGGATTCCAAGATAACAGCAACAAGGCCCCTTGATATATTTGTTTATGGTACAGGTCTTGTACAGGGGATTTCTTTTCAAAGCCAGTCACAGATGCTGGATGTGCTCAAAGATTATGGTTTTCCTGTAAATCCGAATATAAAGAGATGTATTACCATAGACAAGGTTTTAAAATTTTATAAGGAACTTGCAGCGCTGAGGGACAGCCTTGCCTATGAAATTGACGGTATGGTGATCAAGGT
>JAGLNZ010000436.1 GCA_023139225.1 Desulfobacula sp.
ATTTTTTATGGTGAATTTGACGGTAGAAGAAAAAAGCGTGTTTTAGTCAAAATTATTGGAGAATGAAAAGAATCTATATTCTGGAGAAAAAATGGCTGATAAATCGATCGAGACGATTGGGTTTTGGGGAATAGGTTCAATACTTTTAGGCGCCGTAAGCTTATTTGCAGGCGGACTGCTGTCTGTTTTTGTCGGGTTCATGGCTGTGGCATCAGGGTTTTTTGGTGTAAAAAAACATCAGGTTTTCTCTCAAATAGGAATGATACTTGGAGCCGTCGCACTTATTTTTTTTAACATAGTGAGTATGGGCATTGTACAAACCCCCTTATCGCATGCTACCGGTAGGGAACATCTGGCTAATTCTATTTATGCTTCTATCAACGCCTTTGATATATTAAAAAATGGGGAGTTAGATGATGATGAAAATAAAAAATTAATAAGTTATTTTGAAAATGGTTTAGAGCAGGCTGAATTGGTGAATATTGAAAAAATTGACAGTCAAATTCCTGAGTTTTCATTTCATTATAAAAATGAATTTATCAATGGCATGAAATTGCTTATTGAAGGCTATGAAAAGGATGACATGCTAAAAAAATTGCAAGGCGGTGTGCTCCTGGATAAATGGGCTATATGGAATAAAGAAAACAATCAGAAATTAGATAAAATCAAGGACCCCTCCTTTTCTTTAATTTCTTTTGTAAAAGGGATAATTACCAATTAATTTTTCGAATTATCTTCTTTGATTTACCCTATCCCCCTTTTCATATTTAATCAAACCGAATTAATTTAAATTCCAGTTTTTGTTCTGATAATGTTTGTTCAGATCCACAGTTAAGAATTTGAAACTTTTAAGGCCTGGCATGAAACCGATTTGAACGGCGGTGGTGCTGTTTTTACAGTGGACCGGCTGTCTACAATTGGCTTTACTTTTTATAGAGCAAGATTTTCAAAGCAGTAAAGCAAGTTTTAAAGGCGGGGGCAAAGTATATGATAATATATCAGGATCTCAAAGAACGGTGACTGGATTGGTGACGGGTGACTTTACTGCAACCGTGACGTTGTACAGGGTGGACAATTATTTATGCACTGGTCAGGCTTCAAGCGTAAACGGAACATAGCATAAGGGAAAAACAAAAATGATAAAATACGAAGATTTAACACCAGAACAAAAAAAAGTAATCTGAACATTGGGGTGTGGAATGTGAGGTAAAAGATGGCCTGTAGAATAATTTGTTTATTATAAAAATAGCAAAGCCCCGGTTAGTGATTTGCCCGGGGCTTTTTTCGTTTAATTTTAAACCCTATGCGACCTTGATGGTATAATCAAGGTTGGCATCCCGCAAAGAGTCCTGCAAAGCCAATTCAATCCAGACTATTTCGGGTTGTTCGATCAGCCGGGCTATTTTGGCCGCACGTTTAGGGGTAGGTATTCGTCTGCCTTTTTCCATGTCACAAAGAGACCCAGAGGACATCCCCAGAATCTTGGCAAAATCTTTTTGTGATATTTCCGCACATTTCCGATGTGCCCAAAGAGCGCGGCCAAAAGTAAGCGGGCCGTAATCCCTTTCCAATTCTTTTGATCCGTAGATTTCATTAGTATTCATGCTTGTTCACCTCTATAACTTCGATGGTTATGGTTTTCCTATATTTGATATAAATTGCCCTGTACGACCTTGATAGTCTGATTGATCTTTGGCCGGTTCTTTCTCCATGCAAGGGCTCATCATTGTAACCTTTTATTTTTCTGGTTTCTTCAATCCCGACCATTTCAACGTTTTTCACCCACAAGTGAAAATTGTTTCTAATATGGCCGGGTATTTTTTTTAATTGTTTCTGTGCTTTTTTGTTTATAATAATTTCGTTCATGGACATATTTATAAGTCATATTGACGTAAAAATCAAGTATTTTTTTAAAGAAAATAGAAAAATTTTAAGAATTACTTTTTCGCGCCTTGTGTTGTATCTTTTATTATATTAATTACCCCTTAAGTAGTTTGTCTTGCCAAATAATTTATTTATCAACTAATTAAATGAGAAAATGAATAAAAATGAAAAAACTGATTGTTCTTGTTTTGGGTTTGTTTCTACTGGTTGGATTTTGTGAAAACCTTTGGGCGCAGGAAAATCATTTGTCTAATGGAAACAGCGGTTTAAAATCCAGCCAAATTCATCGGTTTAAAACCAGCCACCCGGTGGCATAGGTGCCCTAAGAGTCAAAAAAGTATTTTTAAGGGTTATGGGGGAAGTATTTTCGTGATTTTTAGTTTCAAAGATATAATTGAATTGACTGGCAAGAGTCTTGGTATGCTTAAGTTTGTATTAGGGTGATTTTTATTTTATTCTTTACTTCTTTCGTGTTGTGTTTTATCTTATCCTTTAAAGCACAACATAGCTGTTTATGTTTACTTTAAGGAAATTGGAAATAAAAATGAGATTCACAAAAGAGGTTGTTGACCTCATAAAAAATTATATCATATCTAATGTTTCTAAAAATCCTAACAAGATTACACAGCAGACTTGTGACCATTTTGAAATCACCAAGCCAACGGTTTTGAAATATATAAATGAACTCGTTGAAGACAAGATCATTGAGAAAACGGGATCAAATCGATACCCTAAATACAAATTGGTACAAACTGACTATTCTTGGAAATATCCAAATCAGAATTTAGAAGAAGATGTTGTGTGGAGAAAATATATCTCCCCTCTGCTCAGTGATTTAAACAAAAATGTAAAAGAAATCTGCCAGTATGGCTTCACTGAAATGGTCAACAATGTTATCGACCATTCTAATGCAAAAACATTAAATATTTTTTTAAATCTTGATTATTTAATGGTTAAAATATTCGTTTTGGATAACGGTATTGGCATATTCCGGAAAATAAAGAATGATCTTGGATTGGAGCATTCCAGGCATGCTATTTTGGAATTGGCAAAAGGGAAGTTTACCTCTGATCCTGAAAATCATTCCGGTGAAGGTATCTTTTTTACATCCAGATCCTTTGATAATTTTGGGATCAGATCACACAAACTAAATTATTACGGTACTGGAAACAAAGATGGCATGATTTGGGAAATACAAGAAGATTTTAATGGAACCTTCGTTATGTTAGAAATAAAAAAAGATTCTCCAACACAGCTTACTGATATTTTTAATGAATTTGCCGACCCTGATAAAGACCCGAGCTTTCATAAAACATATATTCCGGTCAAGCTTATGGAGCATGAAGGAGAATCTTTAATGTCACGGTCCCAGGCAAAACGTCTCATCACCCGTTTTGATAAATTTATAGAAGTTGGCTTAGACTTTGATGGTGTCAAGCAAATCGGGCAAGCTTTTGCTGATCAAATCTTCAGAGTTTTTCAAAACAAGCACCCTGATGTCCGACTAATAGTTATTAAGGCGAGCAAGGATGTAGATAATATGATCAAAAGGGTTCAATCAACCAAGTGACGGAAGCTAAATTTTTGCATATTTAGAATCAACTGATCAGCGTCAGTCAATGCGCCACCCGGAAAAAAATAATTGTCGTTGATCAATCAACTATATAAAACTTATTTCAGCGACTCATATCTTTGAATGCTCTGCACATTATTGCGCACGAGTGTTCACTAATATAAAAAAACATAACATATTGATTTTATTGATATAAATGGCGGAAGTGCATGGGAGTCGAACTCAACGAGCGCACGCCAAAGACCCTTTGTTTACAGGGCTTTCGGCCTGAACGGAATTACGTTGGTAGAGTTTTGGTAGAGTCTTTTTTCTTCTGTCTGGACATATCGCTCCCTTTTTTTTGCGTCTTTCCTTTTTCTGGCCGCTGCTCTGGCCATACGTTTTCTACTCATGGTTGTTTCTGTATACTGGTCAATGGATTTCCTGTTGGCATGGTCGGTCAACATCATTAATTCATCCCCGGTCCCACCATTCTCCATAAATTCCATACAAGCAGTATGTTTTAAACCTCTATATTGCCATATTCTTCTCACTCCGGCATCATCGCAAGCTTTATTCCTTTAATATCTCATCAATATCAAGGATACCAATCAATTGTTTCTCAGTTTTCAAAACACCTTTAAAGTTTTTACCTTTTACACCGTTGATATTCGATGGTACAGCTTCAATATCATCTTCCCTAACGACCACAACATCACTTATTCCATTAACCACTAGGCCGATATGTTCGTCATTGGAGTTGACTATAATATTTCTGGTATCCTTATTTTTCTCCACAGAATCCAAGCCCAGTTTCTTTCCAAGATCAATGATTGTGATAATCCTGCCCCTCAAGTTCAGGATACCTTTGATATAGTCTGATGACTGGGGAACCGTTGTGATGTTAAAATGTTTATTAATTTCTTCTATTTTTAAAATATTTATTCCACAAAGGGTCGTTCCTACATAAAAAGTTGAAAATTCAAGATCTTTGGATGTAGGTTTCATCATTTCTTTTGACATTTTTCCCTCATTTTAGATAATCTATGTTTCATCTGCAAACCATTCCGGGTTGAGCCTTTTAATCATCTCAAAAATATCTACCAAAAGTGTGGTGTGATCATTGATACTCATTGATCCGGAGATGCCAGGCTGTCTTAGTGTGCTTTCGTCCATTTCAAGGTTAACTTCATTTGCATCAATCGGCGGTGTTACCATAAGGCCTATTTCTCGATTTTTTACCTTGAACACAATAACTTCCTGCTGATCTTTCTCAGGAAGCGATTCGACATCAAGCACCTGTGAAAGCTCATAAAGCGGTAAAGCGCCACCCCTGTATTGAACCACTTTTTTATTTCCGATCTGCTCGATAGCTGATGTCTTAAACCTTTCAATACGTTCCACCATATTAAGGGGGGCGGCAAAATGCTCCGAACCTGAATTTTTAAATATCAGTAGAGCTGCTTTGTCTTTGCAGGTCTCTGCGGCTTTGTCAGCAGCCTTTGCAAGCTTTACGGATTCGGATACTGTTGACAGACCAGCCGTTTGGGCGATATTCGAAATATTCAGGATTAATGCCACCTTTCCGTCACCCATAATGGTCGCACCGGTATAGGCAGTACATTTTTTAAGATGCCTGCCAACAGATTTGACAACAATCTCTTCAGAATCGTGCAAGTCATCGACGATCAGCCCGTATTTGAATGTACCAGTTGCAACAACTGCAATATTAAGTGCACTTTCGGCATGGTATCGTCTGTCTTTGGTGGTCCTCTCTTGCTTGGTGTCTTCAAAAGTGTTTAATGCTCTAGTCTTCCCATCTTTGAGCAGTGCATGTTTTTTGGATCGCCTGTCTGCGATGTTCTTTCGTCTTTCCAAAAGTTCATCATTATTTTCAGGATCAATATAGGTTTCTTCAATGCCGAGTAATTTTGAAAGATCGAACAAGGGTAGAAGTTCCCCTCTTAAGCGGACAACTTCTGAATCCCCGACTCTCTCAATTTTGTCTTTCACTTCAGCTGCAGAAATCCTGAGCAGTTCACTCAGGTTCACCTGGGGCAGGGCATACCGCTCATTGCCTACCGTAATGATCTGGCTGGGGATTATCGCTAAGGTTAATGGCAGTTTGATTTGAATAACAGTCCCCTCTCCAGGGGTTGAATCCAGTTCAATAACACCGCCTAATGATTCAACGTTAGTGACTGCCACGTCCATACCAACACCCCTGCCCGAAACATCTGTGACTTCTTTTGCGGTTGAAAAACCAGGCAGGAAGATCAGCTTCATTTTCTGCTTTTCAGACATTTGGGCAACTTCCTGATCTGTAAGGTGCCCTTTGGATACAGCTGCTCTTAATATTTTTTGAGGATCAAGTCCTCTACCATCATCGGAAATGACAATATTAACCTGGCCTGCGTCATGGAAGGCTTTCAAGGTAATTATACCAATGGGGTTTTTCCCTATTTTCTCTCTTTCATCCGGCATTTCTATGCCGTGGTGAACCGAATTTCTCACCAGATGGATTAACGGATCATTGATGGATTCCAGAATCGTTTTATCGAGTTCTACATCGTTTCCTTCAAGGACAAGGTCAATTGATTTGCCCGATTGTTGAGACAGGTCTCTCACCACTCGTGTGAATTTACTTAGGATATTGGCAATTGGCTGCATCCTGGTTCTCATAATTGCTTCCTGGAGTTCAGAAGTGATCATGTCGATCCGTTGACTGGACACCTCTGTTGCCTTTGTATTGGAAGAACTGACACCCTGCAGCAGTTGGTTGCGGCCAAGTACAAGCTCCCCGGCAAGATTCATCAAAGTATCTAAAAGTCCAACATTCACCCGAATTGATGTGTTTGTCTTCTGAGGTTTATCCCCGGGTTTATCAAATATGCGTTCACTTGTTTCAATCATTGCTTTTATTCCCCATTTTCTCTCAATTTAATTTAAACATACCGACCATTTTATTGAGGTTTTCTGCCAGCTTGGACAATTCCCCTGCACTTGAATTCACTTGAAGGCTGCCTGTGTTTATCTCATCTGCAGACTGACTTACCTTGTGAATATCTTCGGTAACATCTCCGGCTACGACAGATGTCTGGTTAACATTCTCATTTACTTCCTGAACACCTGCTGCGGCCTGGCTGACATTGTTCGAAATTTCCCGGGTAGTAACAGACTGTTCTTCAATGGCTGTTGCAACTGTCGTTACAATGTCATTGATTTCATTAATGACCTGCACAATTGATTCTATTGCTTCAATAGATTCAGTAGTGGTGGTCTGGACTCCAAAGATTTTTTCATTAATTTCTTTAGTGGCTTCAGCGGTTTGTTGAGCAAGTGCTTTGATCTCTCCCGCCACAACAGCAAACCCCTTTCCTGCTTCCCCTGCTCTGGCGGCTTCAATGGTCGCATTTAATGCAAGCAAATTTGTTTGCGCGGAAATATCTGAAATAGCCTCTGTTACCTTGCTGATTTCAGAAGCCGACTGACCAAGTGCATCAACCTTTCCTGAGACCTCCTGGGCTTTATTAACAGCATGGGAGGTTGTTTCACTCGCTTGTGCTGTATTGTTTGCAATCTCATTAATTGTAGAAGTCATCTCTTCTGTTGCAGAAACAATCATCTGGATATTGGTTGTTGTCTGCTCTGTGGCAGCAGCAACGCTGTTCATGCTGGTTGCCATCTCTTCTGCTGCAGCGGCCACATTATTTGCTTTTTCAGAGGATTGTTTCGAGCCGGAAGCCATTTGGGATGAAACATTAGATAATTCCGAGGCAGATCCGGACAACCCCTGGGAGGTGTTTTTTAGCTCCATTAATATTCCTACAAGATTCTCACGCATATTATTTAATGCTTGTGCGAGCATTCCAACTTCATCTTTTTGATCAATTTCAAGTGTTTTTGTAAAATCTTTTTCAGATATTCTTTGTGCAAAACGGGTTGCCTTGATAATGGGATTTGCAATTTTATTGCTGCCGATAATTCCAATTCCCAACCCGAAAATAGTAGAAATAATGGCGACCAACTTTGCTAAATTAGCTATATTTTTTACCTTCTCATCTACAATCTTAGCAAATTTTTCTGCATCCTTGCGGGCTTCGGGTTGTACCATTTTGATCACCGTCGTGATATCTGCAACCGGTTTAAATACATCATCCAGCCTGGCATCTCCTATCACTGAGGAATCCGACCCTGTTAAAGAAGATTCCAATTCGGTGAATTCTTTTTTAAATTTTGCGCTCAGGCTTTCAACCTTATCGAATAATTCAAGAAGATCTTTCCGGCCGGCTTTCTCTGCAATTTCGCGAACACTTACAAATTTATTCACAGCTTCGATGATACCTTCTCGTGATTTTTTTAAATATTTTACATCATTCGTACTTGCATAAGACATTCTGTCCAGATGTGCCTGCAGTATAATCATCCTGGATTCATCTATTATGGATGCCGCCTTTATCGGCGCATGTATGACCAAAGCATATCCGCTCATTGTTTTGCTGAGCGCCACTTGATATAAAACGATGACCGACCCGAAAAGTATCGTGATGAGTACAACCGCACCAATCAGTTTCTGTTTAATTTTCATGTTTGTTAAATTTGAGAATAGTCCCATGATTTTACTCCTTTTTTTAATTACTTGTTTTTTTATCTGAAAATTGAGAAAAAACTTTAAAATCAAAAAACATGAAAGGATCAATACCAAAAATTTCTTTTTGGATTTTGACAGAGTTCGTG
>JAGLNZ010000437.1 GCA_023139225.1 Desulfobacula sp.
AGAATGACCAGGATAAATCTTGAATTATTGTAAACGGCATTGATCAATCCTGTGGTACCGGAATGAAAAAAGGTGGAATCCCCCATGGTGGCCACAATGGGTTTTTTTACATCATCCTGGATATAGGCATTCCAGAATCCCGATGCCATGGTAATGCCGGCCCCCATGTCAAGGACTGTGTCCACAACACCTAAATTGCTGCCAAGAGTGTAGCATCCGATGTCAGACGTGAAAATGGCCTTGGGCAGTGCTTTCCTGATGGAGTAAAAAGAAGATCTGTGGGGACAGCCGGGGCATAGAGTGGGTTTCCTTATGGGAAGTTCAAGACCTCCCACAAGAGAAAAGGCTTCCATGCCGCTGTCATAGTCTGACAATGGCGCCGTTTTGCAGTCGGAAAGGGCTTTGTTCAAAATGCCTTCAATTTTTTCAGGCAAAAGTTCACCTTCCATGGGTACATGACCGGACAAACGTCCCAGGGTTTTTTGTTTATCCCTTAACATATACTCAATGACCGTGTCTGTCTCTTCAATAACCAATACCTTGTCGCAGGCATCCATGAATTCATCTGCTAGTTTTTCCGGGAAAGGATAGGGCGCACCCAGTTTTAAAACCGGGATATCATCTCTTTCATATTCTTCAAACAGATCCTTGATAACACTGGATGGCACGCCACCTGTCACAACGCCGAAAGGATAGTTTTTCCCTTTGGCAATATTATGGGTGTTATAGGGTGTAAGACTGGAAAATTTTTCGCTGATTTTTATATGTTTCTCATTTAAAGCCTTGTGCTGGATAAACCTGAATTTCGGGGTGGACGCCCATCGAGTGGGTTCCTTTTTAAAGTCGGCTTTGGTTAAATTGGTTTCAAACTTGTCATATTTAATATTCTGCCTGGCATGACAGATCCTGATAGCAGGTCTTACCAATACCGGTACCTCAAATTCCTCGGACAGGTCAAAGGCGGTTTTGATCATTGCCCTTGCCTCTTCAGGACTTGAAGGATCAAACACCGGCACTTTGCCCAGCCGCGCCATCATCCTTGAGTCCTGTTCGGTCTGGGATGAATGGGGACCGGGATCATCACAGGAAATAATAACAAGCCCGCCGATATTGCCGATATAAGCTGCTGACATAAATGAGTCCGCAGCAACATTTAAGCCCACCATTTTCATACAGCAGGCTGCCCGTTTGCCTGATATGGCTGCGGCAAAGGCATTGTCAAAGGCCACTTTTTCATTTACAGACCATTCAATACCGGTGTTCAGGTTGGCTGCCTTAGAAAATCTCACTACCTCGGGAAGGATTTCCGAACTTGGCGTCCCGGGATATGAAGTCATGATCTGACAGCCGGCTTCTAAAAGCCCAATGGCAATAGCGCCGTTTCCTAACAAAAATTCTTCTTTCATTACAAGATCCTCAACAAAATTTTTAGTCAAAAAGGTTAAAGACTGCACCAGCGTCGACTATCAATAAAAAAGTGACAATGGTGACACATGATTAAAAGGTTTGGATTAATAGTTTGTCAGACAGCATTCAGTGCAGGCCAGTAGATGAGAAGAGGGGGAGCCGTGGCTTGTTTAGCAGATAAAACATTGCGAATCCTGCATAGTTCCATAGACTTCTCCATTTTTAAAATAGATAAGGTTTGTTACTATAATGACTAGTATACGGTATACGGTATACGAGAATTCTATGTCAAGAATTATTTTTTTGAAAAAAACAGGGGCCGGAATCTTTAAAAGATTCAACCCCCGGCTTTTTAATTACAATCAAAAATTTTATTTGCCAATGATGGTCCGTCCGATGATCATTTTTTCGATTTCCTTTGCCCCTTCATAGATTTCAAGAACTTTTGCAGCCCTGTAGAAGCGCTCGATATCATAATCATCAAAATATC
>JAGLNZ010000438.1 GCA_023139225.1 Desulfobacula sp.
CTGCCGGCCACCGGATGAATGGCAAACGTCACATCTTTTCCCATGGAAATCATGAGATTCGAAAGTTCAATTACAGCGAATTGTGCCTGTGCCACAGCCATTCCATACCCCGGAATAATAATGACTTTTTTTGCCTCCCGTGCATACTCAATTACTTTTTGAAAACTGTCTTTTTCAAGGGGTTGATGGTTGGCTTTTGGCTCGATAATATCTATATCGGTTTTATCCCCCTTGGAGATTTCATTTTTGGGTAAAAAATTCTGAGCAGGGATAAACACTCTATAAAGGCTGCGGTTCATGCCCTTGCACATGACATGTGTTAATATCGATCCTGAAGCGGCTACAGTGGCCCCACACGAAATCAACAACTTGTTTTCGATAATCATACCGCAAAAAGCTGCAGCCACACCTGCTGTTGCATTTAAAAATGATATCAAAACCGGCATATCAGCCCCGCCAATGCGAATGGAAAAAATAATTCCAAACAGGATTGACAGAAGAATGATTGAAATATAAAGGAATATCCGGCTGCCCGTGGGCGTATACAGTGCTGCAATGATCAGCACAATAATGCCGATAAGGTTTATCATGACAAGAAGGGTATGCCTCGGAAGAATTCGGGGGGTCTGTCCAAGTTTGTTTGACAGTTTCCCGCCGGCGATCATGCTGCCGCTGAAAGTCAAAGATCCGATAGCAAGGCCTAAGAGACCGGAAATTTCATTCACCATTCCAAGATGTTGAGAGCCCCGCATCAGTTCGGCAAGGGAAAGAAAAAAAGCGGCAACCCCTCCGGCACCATGCTGAAAGGCAACCATGGCCGGAATCTGAATCATGGTAATTCTTCTAGCCACCCAGATACCGGCAGAGGAACCAACTATAAGAGATAATAGCACAATATAGGGATACATGGTTCCGTTTCTGTAAAGAACCAGAACAGCAGCACAGGCTAAGGCAAAAGCTGCGGTAAGGTTACCGAACTTCGCCCTGTGGGGCCAGCGAAACATCCAGATTCCCAGTATAAGGATGCCGATTACGCAAAAATCCAAGGATAGGTTCAGGACAGAGTATGTTTCTATCATTATTCTTGAGCCCCCTCTTCTTTTTTCTTAAACAACCTTAACATCCTGTCGGTAATCGCAAAACCGCCCACAAGGTTGAAAGCGGCCATGATAAACGCGATAGATCCTATGATCTGTTCGGTTCTGGTTGATTCGGCTGAGAAAAGAATCAAAACCCCTAATATGGTCACGGCGGAGATGGCATTTGTCATGGACATCAACGGGGTGTGAAGCAACGTGGGTATTCTGGAAATCAAAATATACCCCACCACAAAGGAAAACCCGAAAACGCCTATCATCAATAAAAGATTTGTCATAGGTTTGCTCTCCAAAATTTTTTAATGATTATTTTGACCCATGGCCTTGAGCGTACCTTCGTGATATAGTTCGCCTTTATGCGTAACAAGAGAGTCTTTGATGATTTCATCAGTCATGTCAAAATCATCAGCCCCGTTTTTAAACAGGTTCTCAACAAAATAATAAAGATTGTTGGCATAGAGCCACGAAGAATGAACCGGCAGTGATCCGGGTATGTTTTTAATCCCGCAGATATAGACGCCGTTATGAATTAATTCTTTTCCAGGGTCTGTCAAAGCACAATTGCCTCCTTGGTCAATGGATACATCAATGATAACAGATCCTGGTTTCATGGTTTCAACCATTTCTTTTGTGATCAGATGCTGGGCAACTTCCCCGGGAACAAGGGCGCTGAGAACAATGATATCAGACGCTGCAACCAAAGGTGCCAGTGCCTGCCTTTCTTTTTCCAGCCATTCTTCGGGAAGTGCCCTGGCATACCCGCCTTCTCCAATGACAAGCTCGGAAGGTGCATCAAAACCCACCACTTTGACACCTAAGCTTTCCGCCTCTTTTTTTGCATCCGGCCGGATATCAACCGCCTTTACAATACCCCCCAGCCTTTTCCCGGTTGCAATTGCCTGAAGCCCGACAACACCGGCGCCTACCACCAAAATATTGGCCGGTTTTATCATGCCGATGGACGTACCGATCATGGGAATGAATTTTGGAAAATTAGCAGCAGCAATAATAATGGCTTTATAGCCGGTTATGGCACTCATGGATGTCAACGGGTCCATGCGCTGGGCTCTTGAAATTCTGGGAATTCCGTCCATTGTGAATGCCGTGATATTCTTGTTTTGCATTTTTTTTACATCTTCATGATTTGAAGGAGCTGCCGGATGCAGAAAAGTGATAAGGATCTGGTTTTCCTTTAGCATGTCGATCTCATGCTTGTTGAACTGATCATTATACATAGGTTCCTTGACTTTTAAAATGACATCTGATTTGTCAAAAACTTCGATGGCATTATCTGCAATTTTGGCTCCGGCTTTCTGGTATTCTTCATCATTTGTGAATGCCCCGGCCCCGGCCTTTGTTTCAACAAGCACCTCAAATCCAAGTTTAATAAATTTTTCAATTGTTTCCGGAAGTGCTGCAACCCTGTTTTCCTTGTACATGATTTCTTTTGGTATTCCGATCAGCATGTTATGGCTCCTTATAATTATTTTTTAATTAAATTGTTGCTTCAATTTCCTTGATCTGATTCATAGAGTTTTGTAATGCATCGTGAAATATCGGTGGTTCAGGCGAAGCAAGTAAAGCATCCAGATCTTTTTGGATTGAAAGGACAAATTGTTTTAAAATGTCTTTGTCAAAACCTTTGTTGTTAACAATAGTTGTTGCCA
>JAGLNZ010000439.1 GCA_023139225.1 Desulfobacula sp.
GAGCCTGCAATGCCAAACATGGCGATATGTTCTTCGTGCTTGAGATTAAAGGTTGAGATAATCTTATCCAGCAACAAATCGTTGCTGCCGGCAATGAGGACAAGCCCGTGATAAGGGGGAAGTTTGGCAAGTTGGGGGAAATTTTCAGTACCAGCTTCTATCCACTGGCGAACCAGATGTATGGGAAATAACCATTTTCCCGTAACCTTAGCTGCAGGCAGGCCTTTTTCCGCAATGAGTGAATATATCATTTTTTCATTTACATTTAAAAACTTTGCAACTTCTTTGGTTGAAAGCATTTCATCCATAACAGGTCTCCCATTATCTCAAGATAAATATTTTATGGCTTTTTTAACAACTTGTTTTGCTGTCATTGTGTCACAATCAATTTTGATATCACAGTATTTATCATATAAAGGAGATCTTTCTTTGTAAAGATCTTCAATGTTTTTTTCCGGGCGGATGGCAACCCCCCGGGAGGTGATGTCACAAAGCCTTGTTAAAAGCCTGTAAAGATCAATGGCAAGATAGATAATGGTGCTGATATTGGAAAGATGTTCCATGGCTTTTTGGCTGTACACAACACTGCCGCCTGTAGCAATCACATGGTTTGAGCACGTCAGGCTGACAATATGGCTTTCTTCAATTTGTAAAAACCGGTCAAGACCATTGTCAAAAATAATCCGGGAAAGTGATTTTTGTTCTTTTGATTGAATTAAATCATCTGAATCAAGAAAATCAAATCCGATTTTTTGAGCCAAAAGATTTCCAACCGTACTCTTTCCAACAGCAGGCATTCCTATTAAGGTTATATTTTTTTTTGTTTTCATCAGAATATTTTTAATATATCAATTTTTATTTTTTCAACAATCTTCTTTTTTTTCAATGGATTTTTCGGGAAGGTATTGGGAGATTTTTTCAATCAGAATTTTTGGGTTAATGGGCTTGGTAATATAATCGGTCATTCCGGCCTCAAGGCAGATTTCCCTGTATCCTGCCATGGCATGGGCGGTCATGGCAACAATCGGTACTTCAGGATTTAACACGGTGCTGTTGTCGGCCCTGACAAGCCTGGTAGCAGTCAGTCCATCCATTTCCGGCATTTGTATATCCATTAATACAATATCAAAATCCTGCTCACTCAACATTGCAAGACATTCTTTCCCATTGGAAGCAATTTGTGCAATGTAACCAAAGTTCTGAAGAATTTTGGATATCACCTTTTGATTAACGATATTGTCTTCAACCACCAGCAGCCGAGCATCCTTTTGAGATTTTTCTTTCAAGGACTGCCGGGTCGTTTCTTTCTTGTTTTTGGTTTTTTGAAGCGATTTGTCTTTTTTATGGCATCGCTGCATTGTTACGGTAAACCAGAATGAGGAGCCTTTACCTTCGAGGCTTTCAACTCCGATATCTCCAGTCATGAGCATCACAAGCTTTTTGGAAATAGTCAGTCCAAGACCGGTCCCGCCAAATTTTCTGGTAGTGGAAGTGTCTGCCTGGGAAAAGGATTTAAAAATTTTGTCTACCCGATTTTTTGGGATTCCAATGCCGGTGTCCTTAACTTCAAATTTTAATTGTGCCTGATTTTTGGTGATGTTTTCCAACAAGACTGAGAGATAAATTTTACCCTTATGTGTAAATTTCATGGCATTGCCTAAAAGGTTGACCAGGACCTGCCTTACCCGGCCCGCGTCTCCTTTAACCCAGCGAGGAATATCCGGTGAGACCGTGCAGATAAATTCAAGATTTTTTTTACGGGCTTTATTACCAAAAAGATCGGTTATATCCTCTATTGTGCTTCTAAGGTCAAATTCCACAGATTCCAGTTCCAGTTTACCTGCTTCAATTTTTGAAAAATCCAGGATATCATTAATCAG
>JAGLNZ010000044.1 GCA_023139225.1 Desulfobacula sp.
GCAAATGAAATCAAACAGGGTATTAACGATATCCCGGAACTCTATATTCTTGGAAAACCCCTGTGGGTGATTGCCTTTGGTTCCAATAAGCTTAATATCTACAGGGTGCTGGATGAAATGACCCAAAAAGGCTGGAGCCTTAACGGTCTTCACAAACCTTCCTGCGTTCACATCGCCCTCACCTTAAGACATGCCAGGGAAGGAGTTTGCCAAAGATTTATTAAAGACTTAAAGCAGGCGGTTAAAATAGTTAAAACAACGCCGGATACGAAAAAAGGTATGGCACCTGTTTACGGGATGGCAGCAACCCTTCCCGCCAGGGGGATTGTCAGCGATATCTTAAAAAAATATCTGGATACCTATTATAAAGCGTGATGAAATATCAAGGCTGCCCATGGCAGTTATTCAAAATCCATTTTTTTATAAACTATGATTTTTTTGTATTCAACAAGAACATTAAAAATATTTCCCAATAACGCTGTATAGGGACTCTTTTCCGCAGATTCGCCATTAATTTTTTCAATGGTAATCCTCTTTAAAGGTTTGAACTGCCGGTTTAAAAGATGCTTTAAGGGGGCAAGATACTCAATCAAATATTCATCATCAGGATCTGTATGAATCAAAAGCTCTTTTCCGTTTCCAAAGGAAACCAGTTTCAGCTCACATCCTTTAAACACCAGATGAGTGGTTGACAGTCTTTTGGGAAAGCGTTGTTTAAGAGGTGCTAAAAGTATACCACAGACAGAGGCCGGGTCCGTGGCATTCATAAAATAAATCGAGTCTTTTGGAAGCCTTGTCTGAAGTTTGCGAAAGGCTTTTTGGGCAATAAACTGCGGGCCTGAGATATCCTTAAAAAAATGGCCGGCCAGGATCTCACCTGTCAATTCCATGAGACGAAGCGACCGGAAAATATTTTGCCACCGAAATTGAGGCAGCTCCTTTAAAAGCAGTTCGCGAAACAAAATTCCATATCGATCCAGCAGCAGTCTTACCCGGTCCTTATTCAATTCCTGTATTTCAATAAAATCCAATGAATCATTTTGGACATCTGGCGGAATGGCCGGTTTAAACCAGTGACCGGCAAAAGGAAGGGACCCTTTCCACTGGGAAAAACTTTTCCTCCCACGGGTCTGTCTCCTGGTAAATCCGGACCGGGCCTGATTTTTTGAAATTTGGGGTGCCTTGAACCGGGTTTCAATACCTTTTCTCAGCGCTGAAAAAGTTTCATTGGAAAGCGCTGTCTGCCAGACCTGATTCCAGATCCCGTCTGATAACTTAACTGAATCATAGGATGTCATTCCAAGCAGGCTTGTAAAATCATATCGAGCCCCATTGGATTTAAAAATATTTTTCAGCTCTATATCTTCATTGTTTTCCTTTTTATGATCATCTAACACGGTATTGTTTTCCTGAGGATATAGTAAAAAATCAAGCTCTGACTTAAAGCAGAACGCTATTTTTTTCTTTTCAAATCCCAGCCATTGAAGATCCCCTTCCTGCATGATGGTGTCCAAAAGG
>JAGLNZ010000440.1 GCA_023139225.1 Desulfobacula sp.
AAGAGGCCATCCGAACTGGACTGTTTTAATATCTTCCCCAATTGCTTTTTTGTGTGTAAGGGATAATGATTTAAGCCATTTTCTAACAGGTTCCGCTCCTGAACTCGTTTTATAAAAATGAACTTTTAATTTTATCTCATCATAATCCATATGCAGAAGTGTACCAAAATTGGGGCGGTTGTCAAATGTTTTTATTCGTTCAAAATAATTGCAAGCATTTTAGAACCATCTTCATATTCTTTATCACTATGCCTGAAAACTTACTTTGAATTAAGTATGATGTCCCCCGAATTCCCAAAAAAAAAGATCAATGTGATTGCATATGGATCTTAAACTTCCCAGTGGACCGTCAGGGGGTGGGGTAAAACTTTGCCCTAAACCTCGCCGGACATCCGTGTCCGGCTCACAGGTGAAATAGCTGCTCCCGGCCTCCTGCCTCCCACAGCTATTTATCCCGGTCAAAGTCTTACCCCACCCCCTGACTATGCCCGACCCGAGTGCCACTGAAATTCGGATGTGATTTTTATATTATAAAGAACACTTTGGAAATGGGTGTTAGATTAATGTTGGCAGGGAATAAAGTTTAACACATTAAATTACCTTTGGATGAGTTCATCCTGTTTATTTAAAAATTTCCCTCTTTTTTTTAGTATTCTTATCGGCACATAGATTATCAATATCACCAGTACCAAAACAAATATAATGCCGGCAAAAGCGATCCAGGTGAGGTAGTTGCCGCCTGCAAGCAACTTGTAGGGATTAAGGCTGGTGTCCCTGGTTTGGCGTCCTTCAGAATGCCTGTACTTCTCAGGCAGCTCCGGTATACCATCACCGTCCTTATCCTCAAAACTCTGAACATATCCCACAAGAGCTGTCCAGTCTTTTATCTCCTGAATACCATCTTTGTCTTTGTCTCCGTCAACCCTTACTGTGGTAAACTCTTCTATGGGATTACCCTCCCTGTCCTTGGGAACGATAGTCAGAATGCTGTTGGTAAAACTGCCAATCACCTTCAGAAAAGTGGCGTTATAGATGTTACTTACCACCTTGTAAAGTTTATTATTGGCGCCTGAATAATCCAGTGGTTGATAGTTTCCATTTTCATCTTCAATTAGAAATTTTAGTCACCCGGTCAAAAAACATCCGATTGGAATTATAATTAATCTTAACACCTGACAGCTGAAGAAAATAATCACGGGTTTTTCATTGGATAAACAGTGGTCAATATCTCAAAGGCTTTTTTTAATTCAGGAGCAGTGACATAAAAAGAGACCAGTGGATAACTCAAACTGCCGTCCCATCCAACACCTAAGCGGAACAACTCTGAATAAATCACTAACAGTTACTAATCCTGTGCTTCCTTTAATAATATCATCGCGGATCACTCCATTGGACTGTATGGCAACCCTCACTCTGCTCAAGGGGTCATCGGGATTGTATTCTGCTTTGTCAACCGCCCATCTGATTGAGTCTGTAAGCAAATTTCCCAGATTTGATTCATCTATTTTTAGGCACAGATCAAAATCGGTTTTAACAAGTACTTGATCAAATTTTAAATTATATTGTTTAAGCACCTTCTGATTGACTATCCTCACAGCTGAGTCGATCATTCCGGTAATTTCAGCATCTCCTTTAATCGTATCATCTATTGATATAATTTTATAATTCTCAAGTTTGACGCCATCCGGATTTACTATTACATCAAGCACACCAGCCTGTTTTCCATATGCCGAAGCCTGGACAATAATTGTATTATTTTCGACAATTGGTTTTGGAAGAGCAGTATGAGTATGTCCACTGATAATGATATCAATACCGGATACGTTTTTAGCAAGCAGGAGATCCTCTGATTTTGACTCATCATCCATTAAACCGCTGTGTGAAAGACAAATGACCAAATCGACCTGCTCCTTCTCCCTTAACAGCTTAACCATTTTTTGCGAGGACTCGATTGGGTCGCCAAACTTCACAGGAGATGCAAAGGGAGCTACATCTGCAGCATCTTTTCCTACCAGACCAAAAAAGCCTATCTTAAGTTCATCCTTTTGCATGACAACATATGGTTTAACCACTCCCTGTTTAAACAGATTTTCCAATCGGTCATCTTTTTCATCAGTTTGGTCGAAGATAACATTGGATGCTACAATTTGAGGCATTTTTCCTTTTGCAGCTGCAGATTCAATAATTCTGGCCAACCCTTCGGGTTTCAGGTCAAATTCATGATTGCCAAGTGTTGTCAGGTCATATCCCATTTTTTCCATTATTTCCAACTCAAGCGCTTCCTCGCGGCTGACCATATGAAAAAGCGATCCCATCAAAAAATCGCCTGCATCCAAAACCAGAAAAGGATTATTTTTTTTTCTTTTTTCAGACTTAATAACCGTTGCAATCCTTGCCCAACCACCAATCGTTTTATCATTTCCTGTAATTAGCGGGCTATAGTCACCATTGGGAGAAAAACCTAAAAAATGTGAATGAAGGTCGTTAGTGTGAAGTATTGTTAATCGGTTTTCAGCTGAATATCCGATAGAACTGCAATTGATAATGAAAAAAATAAGAGTTAAAAGAAAATATTTGGTTTTCATTTTGATCTCCAGATTATTGATTGTGGCCCTTTGTTCAATCAATTAATTATATGGATCTGTTTATCTTGTAAATTTGAATGATATCCGACCAGATAAATAAAAAAATCTGATTCAAGAATTCTGTAACAATATTTCAGAAATCAGTAAAGATATTTAAAAAAATAAGTTTTAGTAAAAATATAATTGATTCAAAAAGAATCTGCCAGAATGTTCTTTAATTGGAGAGTAACCGAATTTTCCAAAAAAAATATCCTGAGATTCAGAAAAGGTGATCTATAATATATCAAGTTGAATATTGGCAGATTGACCGAGCACACAAGATATAGTGTTTGGCAAACGAGCAAAAATCATGGCCAATGTTTCAGATATATTGTGAATGGTTAAGGATCTGGCAAATTAGCCTGTATGCAAGAATCATTGACTCTTTGTACCTCTCAAAAGTCAGAGTAACAAGATGGGGCGTTCCACAACAAAGACCACTGAAATTTAATTACAGGTCGTTGGCATTGAGGAGAGAAAAATGGTATTGAATGCATAGAAATAAAGATTTAACATTTTTGGCAAATTATAATGAGGATAAAGTCAAAAAGATAAATATCTTCAACCCAAACACTGGGAGACTATGAAACCTTTGTTGGGAAAAATAAGTCTAAATTCAATCATTTTAGCGATAATATTCATTTTCAGTTTTCTAGCTCAAAGCTGTGATGATTCTATAATTCATTTTTCAGACAAAGAAAAAGCATGGATTGCAAATAACAAAAGCAATTTAAAGGTTACTCCTGATCCTGCATTTCCCCCGATTGATTTTTTTGACGAAAAAGGCAACTACAAAGGGGTATCTGCTGATATAATAAAACTTATAGAAGATCGAACCGGTCTGCAATTCAGCATAATTAGGACAAAAAATTGGAATACTGCCCTCATAGATGTGGAAAATAAGAAATCGGATATTGTACTTCCCACTCAAAAAACTGCAGAACGATTAAAATACCTCTTGTTTACAGAACCTTATATCGAAGTCCCTACAGTGATCGTTACAACAAGAAAAAATAAAAGCTTCAGTTCAATTGACTTACTGAGAAATAAAAGGGTTGCTGTGATAAAGAATCATGCAATAATAGAACAGTTTATTGAACCTAAGTATCCTTTTTTAAATATAATTTTAGTAAAAAATGCTATCACCGGTCTTTTGGAAACCTCTTTTGGAGAGGTGGATGCCATGTTAGCAGAACTTCCCATTGCAACATACTATATAGAAAAAATGGGAATCACAAACCTCAGTATTGCTGGAAGGACATCACACAAATACGATCTTTCAATTGCCTCAAGGAAAGATATGCCAACCTTGAATTCAATTCTTAAAAAAGGCCTCTCAAGTATAAGCCAAAAGGAGTTGAAAGATATAAAACAAAATTGGATTAAATTAAATTGGGTTCCCTTTTACAAGAACCAGTATTTTCAGGTATTTTCAAGTATAATTATTCTCTCATTAATTTTCTTTTTTTTGTGGAACAGAGTTTTAAAAAAAGAAATTGATAGAAGAAAAAAAACAGAATTAATGCTTCGTGAATCTGAAATGAAATTTCGAAATATAATAGAATCTTCCCCAATGGGGATTCATCTATACAAATTAGAAGATACTTCTAAATTAATATTTACGGGTTCAAATCCAAGCGCGGATACAATTTTAGGTGTTGGAAACAAACAATTCGTTGGCAAAACTATTGAGCAAGCTTTCCCTCCTTTGACTGGGACGGAGATACCGGACAGATACAGAGACCTATGTTTACAAGGAGGTATATGGGTCAAAGAGCAAATTGAATTTGAGGATGAAAAAGTAAAGGGTGCTTTTGAAGTTCATGCGTTTCAGACCTCGCAAAATGAAATAGCAGTTATGTTCCTTGATGTAAAAGAAAGAAAGATCGCAGAAAAAGAGAAAGAAAAACTCATCATAGACCTCCAAAATGCTTTAACTGAAATCAAAACCTTAAACGGATTACTCCCCATTTGTTCCTCATGCAAAAAAATAAGAGATGATAATGGATATTGGAATTTATTAGAATCTTACATAGAGAATCATTCAGATGCCTTTTTCAGTCACGGTATGTGTCCAGAATGTTCAGATAAATTATATGGTAAAGAAGATTGGTATATTAAAATGAAAAAGGACAAGAGAATCGAATGAGCATTCTGTCTATCTTTGTTGGCCTAAGCTATCGTTCCTATCAGCGTTGGCGTTTTTTGTTAGTGTTGACTCAAAAGAACCATTTTAGCACCCCAAATTGATGAACCGACACTTAAGTATTATCCTATTCCTGCGCCAATGCAGGGCCTTGATTTTCAGAGATACCAAAGTTATTCACAACTTTTGATGATTGAAATAAGACACAAAATCTTGTGGTATGAAGAAATACCCATTTTCAGTTCGGCATTACACTTACTTGGAGACTTGATTGATTCAGGGAGGGCTTGCCGGAATTATCTTTTCCCACAAATATATTCCATCTGTGGGGACTGAAGGCGGCGGGTTGAGGTGGGGTGTGAGGCGGGATAAATAGATGCGGGAGGCAGGAGGCCGGGAGCAGCTATTTCACCTGCTCAACGGACAGGACGTCCGGTGAGCTTTAGCCGACAGCCCGCCTCAACCTGCTGCCCCCCCCCTCGTGGGAATTGCTTTTTTAAACTTTTAAAGATAGATCAAACAACATAGATGTAAGGAGATCAGAGCCATTATTTGCGATTGTCTATTGGGGAAAAGGATACAATCAATTTTCTTGTTACTTTCGTTTAAAGGCGAGGCGTTCGCTGATTTTAGCTGCTTTTTCACTGTCCACAAAGGATAGAATCTGAGAAGCAGATGCTTCACGCATTCTTAAGAATATTTCCTGGGCTACCTCAAGATTCATTTTATCAACAATCTGGGCGGCACTTTTCGGTTTCATCCCTGCATACATTTTTACCAGTCTGCCTATCTTGGCCTCATATGCAGCATCTTTCTCTCTTTCTTTCTGAGTTTTCTTTTTCGTAAGATTCGCCATATCCCCTTTAATTTGTTTTTTCAAGGTTTTCAGGCTTTCAAGTTTTTCATCAATCTGTTCTTCAAATATCTCAAGTTCTTTTTTTTCCTGGGCAAGGGCTTTTCGCTGTTTTCCAATCATTGTTTTTTTTTCTTCCAGGCCCCGCAGGACAACCTTGGCAGGATCAGGACACTCGGGGCATTCAGGACACGGCGTTTCCTCTGATGCTTCATCACCCTTTTTGGCATCTTTGTCGGCGTCCTTTTTTTCATCCTCTGCAAAGACATTTGTCCCATTAAACAACAAAGAATTATCTTTGGTATAAAAAGAACCCAAAAATGCAGAAAATAACAAACAAATGGCAAGAAAAACCATAACCTTTTTATATTGTTTCATGGGACTTAGTCCTTGCTGTTTTTAGGGATGAAATCTCATCTAATTCTTTTTGTTCAATTTTTATAACTTCCTGAGTGTATCTATTTTTTAATTTTTCACGGTAAAGCTCCATTGCCTTTTTATCAACACTTTTTTTCTTTAATTCCAGCAATTTTTCTTTAAGAATTTTCTCTAATGCAATTTTTCTTAATTTTTCATCTTTTATCCCGCTTTCCACAGATTCCAGATAATGGTGGTATCTCCTGAATTCAGGAGCGCTGACACCTTTGGCCACAATATCTTCTGCTTTGTCAGCATTTTGGTCATAGGTGTGTTTTAAATGAGTAATTTGTTTTTCGCAAACTCTAACATCCATATGCGCCCTGGCTGTATTTTGCTGGGCTATCCTTTCCAGATATAATCTGTAATTGAGCAAAGGCTGTAATTTAAATTCAAATCGCTTCATTTATATTTTTTATTTATTTTAATTTTATGCCAAAGGCTTTTTTTAAACCATCCACACTGGAAGCCATATCTAGTTTTCTATTCATGTCCTGTCTTAAAAATTGAACAATCCCCGGCATCAAGCGTTTTGCTTCATCAACATCAGGGTCTGACCCATCTATATACGCACCGATTGTAATCATATCTTCAGCACTTGAGTATGCAGCCAAAACACTGACCGCTTTATCCCTTACAGCCACATGATCCTTTTGGCAGACATCCCGCATCACCCTTGATATACTGGCCAAAATATCAATGGCAGGATAATGGCCCTTATTGGCAAGATCCCTGGACAATACAATATGGCCGTCAACAATTGATCGAACCGTATCCCCGACAGGATCATTTAGATCATCTCCCTCAACCAGAACAGTATAAATTCCGGTAATTGATCCGCCGTTTTCCATATTCCCGGCTCTTTCAAGAAGGATAGGAATCTGGACAAAAAATGACGGGGTATACCCTCTGGATGTCGGCGGCTCACCGGCAGCAAGCCCCACATCTCTTGAGGACATGGCAAAACGCGTGATTGAATCCACCATCAATAATACATCTTTCCCCTGGTCCCTGAAATACTCGGCTATGGTGGTGGCAAGGTAGGCACCCCTTATCCTCACCAAAGGAGGAGAATCAGAGGTTGCTGCAACCACGACCGCTCTTTTCAGTCCTTCTTCCCCCAAAGTATCATTAATAAAATCTTTTACTTCCCGGCCTCTTTCCCCGATAAGGCCAATAACCACCACATCCGCACTGGTATGCTTGGTCATCATTCCCATTAAAACACTTTTCCCGACCCCGGAACCTGACATAATGGCAACCCGCTGACCTTTTCCAAGAGTGATCATACTGTTGATTGCAGCCACTCCAACATCCAAAGGCTCTTTAATGGGCTCTCTTTCCATGGGGCCTATGGGTTTTCCATACAAATTATACTCCTGAGTGTACTCAATCTCACCCTTACCGTCTATGGGCATGCCCATACCGTCTATTACTCTTCCTAAAAGCTGATCTGAAACACCCACCAGAGGCGTTGCCGCAATGGGAATAATCCTTGCTCCAAGGCTGATCCCCCTAATATCTCCATAGGGCATAAACAAGGCCTTTTCTTTTTTAAATCCCACAACTTCGGCTTTAATTTCATGACCATGATCGTTGATAATACTGCAAAGACTGCCGATTCCCATTCCCAGGCTATCCCCTTGGGCTATCAGTCCGACAACCTGAGAAATCCTTCCTTCAGGCTGCATTGTGACACACCGGTCCACAGCCTTAAAGTATTTATGAAAGTCAATTTTGTTTAAGTGTTCCAAGGTTATTCAACCCCTGCGTTCTTAATGGCTTCAAAAAGAGCTTCAAGCCTTGATTCCGGATCTGCTGAAATTGAAGCCGTAAGGGTTTCGATTTTACATCCCCCCCTCTTGATGGAAGGATCCGATCTCACCGACACACTGTTTAATGAATCAATCTGCTCAAAAAATTCATCCTTGACCATCTCAATATATTCATAATCATCTGATGACACGCTCAAAACCACTTCTTCGGGTTTAACAAGCATTTTTAAAGCATCCAGAACCATAGCTTTAACAATTTCATCATTAATTTCTATCTCTACCATGACAGCTTTTTGGGCAATGAGCTGAATAAGAGAAATAATCCTTTCTTCATACTTTTCAACCAATAATTCCAATGTAGAATCTGCTGTTTTCAATGAGTCTTCAAGTGAATTTAAAATCTCAACTGCCTTTTTGCGGGTTTCTTTTGTGGCTTTTTCTTCCCCTTCTTTCAGGCCTTGTTCAAACCCCTTTTTCTCTCCTTGTTCTATGCCCTGCTGCTCTCCTTTTTCAAGCCCCTCTGTTTCACCCTTTTTAAAGGCCTCTTCATAGCCCTTTTTTTGTCCCTGTTCCATCCCTTGTTCAAGGCCTTTTTCAAACCCCTGCCTATACCCTTTTTCATCAGGGGTTTCTTCCGGCTTTTCAGGCTCCTGTTCTATGGGTGCTTCATGATTTTCCGGCTTTTCCCGGCTTTCATCCGGCTCATATCTTGGTTCAATTAAAGGTTTGAAAATAATTTCTTCGGGCTCTTTTTTAACATCATACATTGCTTCAAATTCGTGGAATTTTTCTTTTTCAAACTTGGATTCCTCAAACAACAATTCAAATCGATCAAAATTCGGCTTGGATTTATCCGTATTGTTTGAGCGTTCTTTGTTAAAACTTTCTAAAGAACTCAAAGCCATCGGCTTAAACTGATCATTATCACTATCAGACAAGGACATCGTCTTTTCCTTTACCAAGCGTTATCGTTCCATCAGCCTCAAGCTCTTTGGCTGCACGAACAACGGCCTGCTGCGCTTCTTCAACCTCTGCCAGACGGACCGGACCCATGGCTTCAAGATCATCTTTAAGCATTTCACCAGCTCTCTGGGAAAGATTGGAGAAAATCTTTTCTTTCATTTCATCTGTTGCTGTCTTTAGAGCATAGGTCAACTGCTGACCTTCGACCTTCTTGAGGATCTCTCTCATTGCCATATCATCAATACTTGTAAGGTCTTCAAATACAAACATCAAATTACGAATATCATTGGCCATTTCAGGGTTGTCCTCTTCAACAAACTCCATGACGGTATCTTCTGTTGTCTTGTCCACCCCATTGATAATATCCACAAGCACCTGCAGCCCGCCGGCTTTTCCTCCCGGTCCTACAGCTCCGGAAAGTTCGAGTTTTAATGCCCTGTCAACATCCCTGACTACATCTTCTGAAATCTGACCCAATTTTGCAATTCGCATGGCAATGTCGCCTTTTAAATCATCGGGAAGGGATATCATTATTTCCGATGATATTTCAGAAGGCATATGGGCAAGAATCATTGCAATGGTTTGAGGATGCTCTCCTTCCACGTATCCAGCCAGGGTTCCTACATTGATATTTCTGCTCCAGATAAACGGCTTATCCTGTTTTTTCTTCTCAAGATCTTCAAGAATGGCATTGGCCTCTTTGTCTTTCATTGTCTTTTTAACGATATTTTTAATAAATGAGTCACTCTCGATGATCATTTTGGATTCGCCTTCAAATTTATCTACAAAATCAAGGGAAACCGCTTTTAGCATTTCCGGAGTAATATTATCAATCAAAGACATTTCAAAAGCCACTTCACTGATTTGAAATTCAGTCATTTTTCCAAAAGCCTGGGTGGCATATTCCTCCCCCATTGCCATTAAAAAAACAGCAGCTTTTCGTGGACCGGATATATTTTCAGGGTCTAAGACATCGGCCATAATTATTCCTCCTCTGCTTCGCTTATCCAGCCCTTAAGGATATTGACAGTCTTGTAAAGATCTTTTCGGGCATAATATTTGGCTTTCTCATTAACCGACATGTTGGTAAGATATGATGTCCGCTCTGATGTACTCATTTGCGTTATAAACGATTCTTTTTGATCTCCTGTCATCAATTCCAGGTATTCTTTTTGCTGCTTACCATCCATTTCAATAAAATTAAGCTCTCTTTCCTCTTCCTCGATCAGGGCCAACTCATCGGGTCCCGGTAAGGCTTCCTGCTCAACCGTTGTCCTGATTTCTTTCACAGTTTTTATAATGGGGCGTATAACAAAAAGGAACAATAAGAGTACCAAAAGCAGATTTGCAATGGTTCTGCCATACTCTTTCTGGACCATTTTCAACCCTGTGACAGCCGGTGCAGGCTCAATTTCAGCAATGGAGGCAAACGGAAAACATTCCATGGACACCTGGTCACTTCTCTCTTCATTATATCCCATAGCCTTAATGACGATATCCTCAAACTGCTTCATCTCTTCAGAAGACCTTGGCATATAAACCTTTTTTCTATTGCCGCTTTCATCGGTTTTGTATTCATATCTGCCATCTACGACTGCGGCCACAGAAAGCCTGGCTAAAACAGCCATGGGCTTTTTGGTTTCCCGAACCCTTTTACTGATTTCAAAATTAAATGTATCATCACTCTTATTGACCAGCTCATTATTCTGTTCACCTGAAAGTCCCTCATCCCCGACAATGGGATTCACACTGGATGGTGTTGGAAGTTCATCTGAGGTTGTCGTAAGTTTTTCAGCACGATTTTTCCGGCTGCGGATGAATTCACCACCCCGTTCAAACGGATCATAAATTTCTTCATTCATATCATTTTTTGAAAAATCCATTTCAGATGTCACACGTACAATGGCTTTATCCTTTCCAACGATTCTCTCAAGCATGGTCTGGATTCTTCTGGTCAGATTTTCCTCAAACCTGACTTTGTACTTATACTGGGCATCGGCAAAATTCCGGGCATTTACCTTTGCCTGTTCCTCTTCGGATTTACCTTCAAAAAGAATCCTGCCTGCCGTATCAACAATGGTAACAAGTTTTGGGGTCAAATCCTGGATGGAGCTTGCCACCAGATGGGCAATGGCGGTAACTTTCTCTTTGTCAAGATCAGCAGTTAACTCCAATAAAATAGATGCGGAAGGTTTTTTCACCTCTTCAACAAACACCGAATCTTTTGGCAGTACAATCATTACACGAGCCGTCTTCACTTCATCAAAGGCACTGATGGTTCTTGCAAGCTCTCCCTGGATCGCTCTGTTTTTATTAATCTTTTGAACAAACTCGGTGGTTCCGAACTCCGTCTTATCAAATATTTCAAACCCGACACCGCCGCCTTTGGGAATCCCGTCTCTTGCCATTGAAAGCCTGACGTCATAAACTATGGTTTCAGGCACCATAATAGTGGTACCGTCCCCTGTAAGCCGATAGGGCGTATTGGACTCCTTAAGTTTTTCAACAACCAATGCGGCATCATCTTTTGCAAGCCCACTATAAGCTGCTTTAAACTCAGTCTTGTTTGCCCAGATAAACATAGTGGTAAATCCTGCAACAAGAACCATTGCTAAAAGCCCTAAAGCAATTTTTCTGGACAGCGACAACTCTTTAAGTGTTGTAATTATTCTTTCTATGACCGGATTCATAAACGTATATCACTCCATTTAAGTCATACTGATATTATACCTGCATCCGCATGACTTCATTATAGGCTGTCATGACTTTATTTCTGACCTGGGCAAGAATTTTCAAGGATGTGTGAGCTTTTGAAATGGCACTCATCCCCTCATGAATACCCATTTCCCCCTGGATAACTTTTTCAATGGAATCATCTGCGATATGCTGTTTTGCATTCACATCCTGAATTGCCGCTTGGATTCTCCGCGCAAACTCTGGGTTGCGTCTCTCTAATTTATTGGGCAGAGACTCGGTATTTAAAGAAATTTTATTGATACCATTTATCACAGTCATAATGATTTCCTCATATTATTTGCCGATTTCAAGTGCTTTTAAAATCATATCCTTTGTGGCGGAAAGTGCAGTAACACTTGCTTCATAGCTTCGTTTAGCTACAAGCAAATCTGCGATTTCCGTCAAATGATCCACATTGGGCATTTTTACATAACCTGTATCAGGATCAGCATCGGGATGAGCCGGATTATAAACTAACCGGAAATCTTCCTGGGATCTGACAATCTGATCAACCCTGACACCGGTACCTTTGTCCTGTTTTTTTTCAGAATCAAATTCAATGGCAGAAAGCTCTATTCCCGCCTTCTGTTCTTTTAATTGCTTTTTTTCAATGACGCTTTTAAAAGAATCTATATCATCCCCTTTAAAAACAACCATTTTTCTTCTATAGGGTCCACCCTCTTTTGTTCGTGTGGTATCAACATTTGCAAGATTTTCGGCAATAACATTCATTTTGGTTCGATGGGCACTAAGGGCGGTTCCGCTTATTTTAGATGCATTCAAAAGGTCCATGAATTATCTACCTCCTTCATCAATTGAATAGTTGAGTATTTGCATTTTCCTTAATAACATTTCTGTTGTTGTACGATATTTAAGATTGTTCTCCATAAGGTTCATCATCTGGGTATCAATATTCACGGAATCAAGGTGATAGATATCAACATCCTGACTATTTTGCCCGGTCATGGCAAATGCTTCTTCATCACCTGCCGGCAAATGTTTTATATGAGTTTTATCCAAAAACTCAGGTTCTTTTTCACCCATTGCCTGTTTGAGAGTTTTGTTAAAATCAAGATCCATCGGCTTATACCCGATGGTATCCATATTGGCTATATTGCCTGCAATTAAATTATGCCGTTTTGCTGACACATCAAGTGCTTTTCCAATCATCTTTGATGTGTGTCCAAAAATTCTCGAATCCGCCATTCTTCCTCTCAATACGAATTAAAATTCAAAACAATATAAACTAATACAACTATATGATTATTGAGACTGCAATTTATATGCCTAAAATCTAAATCAATTATTTTCTTTATATTCGTTGAGTTTATTCCGAAGGGTCCGGACACTGATGCCCAGAATTTTTGCAGCATGGGTTCTATTACCCTCTGTTTGATCAAGGGTTTTAAAAATCATTTTCTGTTCCATTTCTTTTAATGAACTGGGCTCAGGTCCAAGGCCTTGATCCACGGATGAGTCTGACAGGTTTTCTTTTGATTCAACCATATCAATCAAAAGATCTTTTGGTTCGATCAGATCAGACTCTGCAAGAAGGACTGCTCTATGGATAATATTTTCAAGTTCGCGAACATTGCCTGAAAAAGGATGGCGCTTCAGAAGTGATACTGCCCCGCTTGTCATTCCTTTGACATGGCGGCCGTCAATTTCACAGTATTTTTTAACAAAAAATTTGCATAATATTTCAAGGTCCCCCATACGATCCTTTAAAGAAGGAATGACCAGGGGGATAGTATTTAACCTGTAAAAAAGATCTTCTCTGAAATCATTTTTTTCCACGGCTTCCTTAACTTCTCGATTTGTTGTGGCAATCACCCTTACATCTACGTCAACAGGCTCGATTCCACCCACGCGGTCCACAACTTTTTCCTGGAGAACCCTTAATAATTTTGCCTGGAGGTGAAATTGCATTTCAGTAATTTCATCCAAAAACAGGGTACCTTTGTGAGCCAGTTCAAATTTACCCATTTTTCTGGCTATGGCACCGGTAAAGGCACCTTTTTCATGTCCGAACAGCTCACTTTCCAAAAGATTCTCCGGTAATGCAGCACAATTTACTGCAATAAACGGTTTATTACATCTGTCACTCTTTTCATGGATATATTTTGCAAACAATTCTTTTCCTGTGCCGCTGGCTCCCTGGATTAATATGGAAGCACTTGATTTGGCAACCCTTGAAGCAAGGGCAAGAAGCTTTTGGATTCCTTTATCCCGGGTGATAATTTTAACCTTTTTTCTAGAGGAAGGCGACGTCTGTGTTGAGGGGGGTTTTTGTTTCGATGCCACCAATACTCTTTTAGCAATCAGTTCAAGCTGTTCCATTTCAACAGGCTTGATCAAATAATCCAGGGCGCCAAGTCTCATCAGATTGACAGCATGCTCAACAACAGGCTCTGATGCAAGAATAATGGTCTGGCACAAAAGTTTAGCTTCATCAACTTTTTTTAAAAATTCAATAGCGAAAAAACCAGGAGTTGCAACATCGGCAATTACCATGTCCGGTTTTGTTTCAATAAGATATGAAAGAGCGTTTGAACCATCAGGTGTAGCGTCTACCAAAAAGCCAAGATCTTCAAAAAACCGGACATATTCCATTCTCTCCTTAGGATTTTCAAGTATAATAAAAATTCTATGTCCCGGCATATTTTTTGTTTTCCTTAAAACCTCCTAGGAGTTTTGGACCGTTTGGGCCAGCTCCAGTGTACTCAGCCTTTGCTGTGCAAGTCTTGCCCATACTGAATCATATGATGTGACAACCCGCTTAAAGGCTTCTTTGGCTTTTGGAATAATATTTCCCTTTTGATATGCATCCCCAAGCAAAAATCCAAGATTTGCCTTTTCCCGGTCATTTTTTGAAAAACTTAATGCTTTGAAATATGCATCTGCAGATTTTATATATTTCTTAAGATATATATATGTTCGTCCCAATTCTTTATATGCATCGGTTAAAACTTCATAATTTTCACCTGATGCCAGAGCAACATCTTTGATGGCTTTCTCACGAAGAATAGAAGCAGTTTTCATATCTCCTTTTTTTTCATATACGTTTGAATGCAAAATTAAAATTTTCCCTTTATCAAGGTAGGTTTTTGAAATTTTGTATGCTTTATTAAATTTCAAAGAAGATAATTTATATTTTTTTTTCTCAAGATAAATATCTCCTGCCCTTGACAGTGCTTCCCTCCGATGTTTACTTTTAAGAAACCGTTTTGAAAATGCATTAAATAATTTGAGTGCATCATCATCCCTGCCTGACTCATCCATGGCTATTCCCAACCCAAAAAGAAGTTCCGGCGACCTTGAAGACCTTTTATATTGTTTGTACGCATTAATCAAATGATTAAATGATTCTTCATACAAATTTGCCTGAAGATAAGCAAGCCCAACGCTTAACGCAATTTTTCTGCTTCCCATTCTGTCAATTCTTGTGTGTTCAAGCTCATATCTGTTTAATACCTTTGTATATTCATCGGATTTTAACTGGTTTTTAAACAGGGCCTCATAAGCTTTCTGCATCAGCTTAACCGCTTCATAGCGCAACCCTCTTGGGTGTGTCGATAATAAATCCTCTATCTCTTTAATACATTTATTGTATTCCCCATTTGCCTGGTAGATTTCAGCCAGGCGCATCATGGCAATTCTGGCAAATTTATTTTCAGGAAACTTAGCTTTGATCATCTCGTAAATTTCAATTTTTCCCTTATCTTTTGTAAGATACCGGGCAATCCCTATGGAGCTTGCAATATATCCTTCGGAATCAGGAAATTTTTCCCTGACCAGCTCATAAACTTTAATTGCCTTCTCCTGATTATTTTCCATGCCGTAGGTATCACCGATTTTACTTAGAATCACATCCCGGCCTTCAAT
Organism: Desulfobacula sp.; assembly: GCA_023139225.1. Classification (GTDB taxonomy): domain Bacteria; phylum Desulfobacterota; class Desulfobacteria; order Desulfobacterales; family Desulfobacteraceae; genus Desulfobacula. The sequence goes on from JAGLNZ010000440.1 coordinate 15,400, forward strand.
TTCAGGGAATAAGTTCAATACGCGGGTCAAAGTCTGCCTTGCAGCTTTGCTTTGTCCGACCTCAAAATTGGCATTTCCAATATTGAGCAACAATTCATGGGAGGCATAAACCTTTTTGGGATTCGCCTGAACAACATAATTTAAAACTGTCAATGAATCCAGGTACTGCCTTTTCTTAAAAAGCGCTTTTCCATATCCGATACCGGCATCCGGTATATAATTATTCTCAACCGTATCTTCAAAAACCTGTTTATAATATTTTAATGCTTTATCAAGATAACCTTTTTGATCATATATATCCGCCAGATGGTACATGATCTCGGCAAGGCCTGAATATTCAAGATACCCCTGCTTGACAATGTTAAAATAACCTTCGGCTGCTGATACATTGTTCAATTTTTTATGAATAATTCCAATAGCTGCGTACCCATATGGAAGTAATGATGACTGGGGATAGGATATCAATGCATCCTGAAATAAACGCTGAGCACTCAATAATTTGGCAAAATCATCTTTTCCCACGCTTTTATAAAATGCATAGGCCCTTAAAAAATATGCCTGCTCAAGGCAGGGAAAGTTTTCCTGGTAAATATATTGATCAAGAACCTCAAACGCCTCTTTATACAACTCCTTTGCTAAAAGAAGTATTGAATTGCTGATCTGTTTTGAATCGCATTGGGATCCGTCAATTATACGGGCAATGTCACTGATATCCCCTTTGAACTTGCTCTTTTCTCTTGTTGGGGGGGCGCATACAACCGGCGTCGTGATTTTGACGGATTTCTTTGGTGCTATTTTACTGGTTGGTTTTGATATTTCAGCCTGTGGTGATGTTTGAAGTTTTTCTTTGGTTTTGTCCTTTTTAGGCGGGACTTTTACTATTGCCTTTACAGGTTTGGTATCAACTTTGTTCACTATTTCTGTTTCAGGGTCTTTTATCAATTTTTGAACACCGGGTTTTACCGGCTTTGGGTCGGGTAACTTTGGTGCAGGTACCACTTTTACCTGTTTTTTTTCAAGTGTAACGGTATAACTTGAATCTGATTTATTGAATCCGGATTGAATGTACCCATAAGGGCGATGGCTGGTTAATATAACAGCAATTACATTACCCTGTAAATTTTCTACGGCAATATGCTTAATTGCAGACTTTTCTTTCCCCTTAATTTTAAATCCTTTTTCTAATTTCACATTTTTCAATGCTACCAGAAGCTCTTTTTTTTCAACCTGAATGACCTTAACAGGGATATTTTGGGTCAAAAAAAATTTTACGGACAAAGGATCATGCTGTATTTGAATTTTCTTCATCACTGCCTGCTTTGCTAATGCAATCTGCGGGGCAAAACAGAACACAAGGATTGATATGACCAAAACCTGGGAAATTTTAAACAATTTGTTAAACAACTTGTAGGTTGATTCGCTCATAATCTTTACTTTGCTTTATGGATTTATATCATTTGCAAGATATCATATCATGCCATTTGATAATAGTTAAGCAAGTAGTATGCCATTTTACGGCTGTTTGCATTTATAATAACAGATCAAACCAAGGAATTAAAGCATTGGTTCATAATAGATTGATTTTGTGAGCTGATAGGTACTGAATGCAGATAATCGACAAGCCGGGCAAACGTCAAAAACATGACGTCATACAAAATTTAAAAAACAGGTGCCTCGCTTTCCGGCTCTATTTTCATCTTTTTTATTTTTTCAACAAGAGTGGTTCTGTTCATTTTTAAAAGCCCTGCAGCCCTTGCTTTAACCCATCCGGTTTCATTCAGGGCATGAAGTATCAAAGATCTTTGATATTGATCCACAGCTTGATTAAATCCGATCCCATTATTAAAGACTGATGTCACAGAGACAGATGTATTTTGAGAAGAATTATTAGTAATATATTCCGGCAAATCATGAAGTTCAATTGTTTGATCATCAACCAGAACAGATATTCTTTCGATTAAATTTTCAAGTTCCCGGATATTTCCCGGCCAATCATAGCGGAGCAACGCTTGTTGAACACTCTCACAAAAAATTTTTACCTGATAGCCATTCTCCCTTTTCATCAGGTTGGTTTGGAAATAATCGATTAAAGAAAAGATATCCTCTTTTCGTTCACGCAATGGAAGAATATGAAGGGGAATAACATTAAGACGGTAATAGAGATCTTCTCTGAACAATCCATCTTCAATTGCCCGTGGCAAATCTTTATTTGTTGCTGAAACCACCCTGATATCCACTTGAATGGTTGCTGTTCCACCAACACGTTCAAATTGTCTTTCCTGAATCGCTCTTAATAATTTGACCTGCAGCTCAGGACTCATATCCCCAATTTCATCTAAAAAAATCGTTCCCTGATCTGCAATTTCAAACCGACCGACCCTGGAACGATGGGCACCGGTGAATGCACCCTTTTCATGCCCGAACAATTCGCTTTCAAGCAGCTCGCCGGGGATGGCACCGCAATTGATCACAACCATAGGACCATTTTGCCTGGAACTGTTTTTATGAATGGCCTTTGCTATCAATTCCTTGCCGGTACCGCTTTCCCCTGTGATTAGTACGGAAGAATTTGATTTTGATACCTTTTTTACCGTATCAAGTACCTTTATCAGCCCTTTGCTGACACCGGCTATCCCTACCCGGTCAAAATCTTTTCCTCTTGATTCCGAAACCTGGATTATATTACGATCATTTTTTTCAGCGGATGTCGGGGCAATTATCATTTTAAAATCTTTTCAAGCTTGTCGGAAATCGCTTCTGCTGTAAACGGTTTGACAACATAATTTGAAACACCTGCCTGAACAGCCTCTATGACATTTTGTTTTTGTGCTTCAGCCGTAACCATTAAAAAAGGAGCGCCTTTATAGTTATCACTTGCTCTAACTTTCTTTAAAAGCTCAAGCCCGGTCATTTTAGGCATATTCCAATCGGATATAATCAGGTCTATGGTCTGTCCTTCCAGCACTTCCCAGGCGGTTGTACCATCATCAGCTTCCACAAGATTCTTAAAACCGAGCTGTTTTAAAATATTCTTAAGAATACGGCGCATGGTAGCAAAATCGTCAACAATCAAAACCTTGATGGATGTGTCCATTGCCACATTTTCCTCCTTCTATAGATTAAAAACTGCCTTTCTATCTTTCAAAACAAACCTCAATTGTAAAATCTCCATTGTCGGTATTAAAGGGAATAGCAATCTTAGGACCTTCCGTATAGTGAATGATACTATGGTTTCTTCCGGTTACAACAGAAGGAATTGCTGCTTTAAATACCTTTCCCATCTCTTCGAGCTCCCGTCTTGCCTGACCTGAAATCATGTTTGTCAACTCTCCGACCGCATCAGCTATTTCATTATTAAGTTCACTCATGGTTTCACCGAACATATTGGATACAATCGTCAAAATACAATTTTCTTCAAAGGTCACTGAAATTGTACCATTGGCAACCCCTGTAAGCCCCAAAACCCCTGTTACATCCCCAACCGCAACATTATCTCTTTTAAGATATGGTTTGCCAGCATTCACATTCATAAATGCCATGGTTTCTAAAACATTAATGGTTGCATTGATAAAAGGATTTACAAGTTTAACATCCATAACATATATCCCTTGATACCACCAAACCGACAGTCAGACTCAATCATCAATACTATTATAGCGCACAATATTTTTAAGATGAGAATAGGTATCAACATCCATGGAATCAAATACTATTCCCATACCATTTTCACTTTCTCTTACAACCGTCCCATTCATCAGCAATTCAATCTTATCTATCGAGCCTGTAAGACCAACCCTGATGGAGCATTTTGTTCCGCAGGAAAATTTATTGTCCGTACTGACAAATATCCCTTTAAGGCTTAAATCTCTAGAACTTCCTTCTAGATTTATCTTTTTCCCATCCGCATCAAGCAGTATTTTGATTGTGGTTGAAAACCCTACTCTTGGATGTTTACGCTTTTCATCATTATTAGAGACAGCCATGATAAATTTACTCCATGCTTTTTCTTTTCATGCAGTTAATTATAAAAATAAAGTAACACACTTTAAACTAACGCTCAAGCCATTAAAAATCATACGGCAACTCCTGTTCCGCAACTTTTAAGAATGCTTTTACGGCTTGAGGATCGAATTGTGTGCCTGAGTTCTCCTTTATAATATCAAGGACTTTACTTTTTTCCATCTTTTTTCTATATGCCCTGTCCGAAGCCATGGCATCAAATGAATCAGCAACACATAAAATTCTTGCCAGCTTGGGGATTTCATCCCCTTTTATCCCATCGGGATAGCCTTTACCATCAAAGCGTTCATGGTGATGCCTGATAATCTTCATTTCCCGATCCCACAGCCCCAGCTTACTGATGATATCCGCACCGATCACAGGATGTTCCTTGATCTTTTCGTATTCTTCATCTGTCAGACGACCCGGCTTTAGAAGAATGTCGTCCCGAATGCCTATTTTGCCGATATCGTGAAGACTTCCGGCAAAGCTGATAATATCAAGTTCTTCATCTGTACAACCCATTTCTTTGGCAATCATATGTGCATATTTTGCAACTCTTGTCGAATGTTTTCTCGTATACAGGTCCCTTACCTCAAGTGCTGTTACAAATGCATATAACGTTGAAAAAAGATTGTCATAGATATTTTCATATAGAGCAATATTTTCAATAGCAGCGGCTGCCTTCTGGGTAATAAAACTCATATAATAAATATCTTTTTCATTAAAAAGCTTATCTTCCCGGAATGAGAAGGCGCTGGCAATACCAAAGATCTTGTCCCGGATTTTCAACGGCACGATCATTAATGAATGAACCACATCATCCAGACGCTCATTTTTCCCGGGCCCTGAGATAAGGCAGGGGTTGTGATCTGTGCTCAGAACATCAAGGATAAATTCATTAGCTGTTTTTGAAAGATCCCTGCCAAATAATGAACGGACCATTTCATTTTCAATACCACAATCGGAACTTGCGACAAGTACCAGGGATTTATCCTCATCAGAATAGATATGAAAAAAAACTTTATCCGCCTTTAATTCCTCTACACCTAAATCAACGACTTTATTAAAAATACCATAACTTGAATCTGTTGAAGAAAAGTCCTCCATAACCCGGTTCAAGGTATTAACCTCTTCAACTCTTTCAAGTAATTCATTGTTCAATTCTTTTAACCGCTCCTGGCGTTCCACCTCTTCTTTTAAAATCAGATTCTCAACAAACAGTTCACGTTCCCTTAAAATTCTTTTAAGTGTTAACTCCATCTGCTCAAGGTTTACAGGCTTGATCAAATAATCAACAACACCATTTTTCAATGTCTGTATGGAATTCTCTAATGAAGGATATCCTGTCATTACAACTACAGGCAGCGTACTCTCTTTTTGTCTGACCTTTTCAGCCAACTCCAGACCGTTCATCAGCGGCATATTAATATCAGTAAATATACATCCGATTTTTACCCTGTTCAAAACCTCCAGAGCCTCAATTCCGTTGCCGGCAGTATAAACCTCATAGCCCTTTCTCTGGAAATATCCTTCTGTTACATCAAGGATTCCTTCCTCATCATCAACCACTAGAATTTTGATTGAGTCGTTTCTCATCTTTGTTAATACCGACCTTCTTTGCAATGTATAAATATTATCAGCTAAATGTATCTTAAACATTTTATTTTATCAACAAAAATCAAAAGTTTACCAACCCTCTAAGGCTCAATGAATATAATTCGTAGAATATAATTTATTGCAAAATTATATTCTTGACAACTTTAAATAATAAGAATATTATACTCCAACATTAGAGTTCAAGAACATAAAGTAAAAGATGGGGAAAATGGATAATACTGATCTTCAAATTTTGCAAATTTTGCAAAAAAAAGCCAGGGTACCCAATGTGGAAGTCGCCAGAAATATCGGGATGGCTCCCTCTGCAGTGCTGGAACGAATCAAGAAATTAGAAGCCCGAGGGGTGATTGAAGGATATGAAGTTCGCCTCAACCCCGACAGGTTTAATTGTTCAATGATTGCGTTTATCCAGATCAAGGTTGTGACTCCGGGCAAACTCTCTGAGGCCGGTGAAATGCTTTCAAAAATAGAACAAATCCAGGAGGTGCACTACCTTGCAGGTGAAGACTGCCTGATGGTTAAACTGCGCGTGTCCGACAATTCTGAACTTGAAACTATCTTAAGTACTAAAATAACAAACCTTGATGGTGTTAAAAACACTAAAACCTTTATCGTCCTTTCCACTTACAAGGAAAGTGCAAAAATAATGCTGCCTGAAAATTTTGGATAAGGAACTTATAACCCATGCCGATGTCAGCCTCATATAAAAAAAGGCTTTCTCACGTTTTGCCGCAAATTGTTAATACATTTGGAACTCCTTTCCATATTTATGATGAAAAAGGAATAAGGCAGACCTGCAGTACGCTTACCACTGCCTTTGAAAATATTGACGGGTTCAAAGAATTTTTCGCCGTCAAAGCACTGCCAAACCCATCGATCATGAAAATCGTTCAGAAAATGGGATTTGGATTTGACTGCAGTTCCACACCGGAAATTCAATTATCCCGACAAATCGGCAGTTTTAAGGATGATATCATGTTCACCTCAAATAACACCAGCCCTTCCCAGTTTAAAACTGCACTGGAAAATGGCGGGTGCATCCTGAACCTTGATGACATCTCCTTAATTTCAAAATTAACAGATATCCCCGACCTTATCTGCTTTAGATATAACCCCGGCCCCCGGCGCAACGGCAATAAAATCATAGGCAATCCCGTGGAATCAAAATACGGCGTCGGCCATGATCAAATTATTGATGCATACAGCAAATCTTTAAAGCTTGGGGTTAAACGGTTCGGTATTCACACCATGCTGGCATCCAATGAGCTGAATTATGAATACATGGTCGAAACCACCCGAATGCTGCTGGACATGGTTGAACTGATCTGTGAAAAACTAAATATTACCTTTGAATTTATCAATATTGGCGGAGGCCTCGGCATTCCATATACACCGGATGCAAAACCATTTGACCTTGATTCCATGGCAAATGAAACCACCCGGCTTTTCAAACAATTTAAAAAAATCAATGGCTGGGTACCCAGACTATACATGGAAAGCGGCCGCTATATCACCGGCCCCCATGGCGTGCTGGTCACATCTGTGATTAACCATAAAAATACCTATAGAAAATATGTTGGCGTGGATGCATCCATGTCAGCCCTCATGCGACCGGGCATGTATGACGCCTACCACCATATCCATATTCACGGCAAAAAAAATTCCGCCCCTTTGGAAAAAGTAGATGTGGTGGGTGCATTATGCGAAAACATAGATAAATTTGCCATACAAAGAGAACTGCCTGATACTATTGAAGGCGATATTTTAGTCATCCACGACACCGGAGCCCACGGACACGCCATGGGATTTAACTATAACGGCCATTTAAGACCCAAAGAACTGCTGTTGAGAGAAGATTCAAGTATTGAGCTGATCAGAAGGGCTGAAACCATGGATGATTATTTTACAACACTCAATTTTGAACCCAAAGTATTAGCTTTTGAAGAAATATAAAAAATTATCATAATTATTTGTCATGTCTTTGGGATTCCAATATTTTTTTAAACTCTCCAACAAAATTTTCAAATTCATTTTCATTTATTGTCAAAGGAGGGTCAATTCGAAATAATGATTTTCTATTACAAATTATATACCCTTTATGAATCAGCTTTT